>JACRCS010000863.1 GCA_016218905.1 Deltaproteobacteria bacterium | reverse complement strand
GCGAAGGCAGCGTCCGTTGGTAGGGCGCGAAAAACACTGGGCCGTCCCGTGCGGATTGCGGTCCCGCCCGGGCCGCGACCGCGCTCGTTGTCCGCCCAGGTCACCCTGGCAGATTCGACGTATCCGGAGCTCTCCCCCGAACGGGCAACCGGGCGAACGGTTCTTTCCTCATCGTGCTCGACGTAGCCGACCCACGCCATGCGAGAGCTGCCGACGTGAACGGCGATCCGGCAGACCTCGTTCAACAGCGCCCCTTCTTCCGTCATGCGCACCAACGCCGCGTTGGAGTCGCTGAGCACCCGGAGAGCGCGGTTCACGCGGGCGAGCTCTCGCTCCGCCCGCTTTCGATCCGTGATGTCGCGGGAGATCGTCATCACGCTTTCGACCCGGCCTTCCCGATCCAGCTCGGGGAACGCGTAGATGTTGTACCAGGAGTCGACGCCGTCGGCCTTCGGCCAGACGACGTCCAGGGCCTCGGCGATACCGCTTTCGAGCACCTTCAGAAGGAGGCTCTGAAGGATCGCGGCGCTGGCTTCGGGCAGTGGCGAACGCTGCACGGGTGCGGCGCCGAGCAGGTCCTGGCGCGGGATCTGGGCCACTTCGAGGTACCTGGGATTGACGTAGGTTCGGCGGCACTCCCGGTCGTAGCGGGCGACGATGTCCGGTGAGCTCTCGACGAGAGTGCGAAAGACGCGTTGCGCCTCGAAAACCTCGTCCTCCGCCCGCTTTCGCTCGGTGACGTCCTGGACCGTGCCGATGGAGCGCAGCGGCCGGCCGTCCTCGCCGTAGAACGTCTCGCACCGCTCGTTCACGTACTTCACCCGGCCATCCGCCATCACCAGCCGGTGAACGATGTCGTAGGGCGACTTCGTCCGGACCGACTCGGTGTACGCCCCGTCCACGAACGCACGGTCCTCCGGGTGGATGGTGTCGAGAAAAGCGTCGTACGAGGCGCCGAACCGGGCAGGGTCGATCTCGAAGATGCGGTAGATCTCGTCGGACCAGCTGAGAACGTCGCTCTCGAGGTCGAGGTCCCAGTTGCCGATATGGGCGATGCGTTGCGCCTCTTCGAGGCTGTTCCGGCTCCGCTGCAGCTCCTGCTCGGCCTGCGTGCGCCGTTCCTCCGTCTCGAGAGCATGAAGCGCATAGCCAAGGTCCGCGCCGAGCTCGGCGAAGAGCGCCGCCACCTCTCCGTGGAACACCCCGGCCTCGCAGGCGTACACCTTGAGCAGACCGCGAACCTCGCCGTCCGCGCGGACCGGGAAGGCCGCGCAGGAACGGAATCCACGCAGCCGCGCCGCCTCCCGCCAAGGAACGAACGTCTCGTCGGTCTCCGTGTCGTCCACGACGACCACCCTGTCCGCGAGGACCGCGCGCGCCGCCGGCCGAAGGTCGGCCGGGGGTACATCAAGCCGGACGGACAGCTCGTCGACATAGCCCGCCTCGACTCCCGCGGACGCGAGCGGCTGCACGGTCCCGGTAGACAGGTCGACGAGACCGGCCCACGCCATGGCAAACTCTCCGTGCTCGACGCAGATCCGGCAGACCTCGGCGAAGAGGCGGTCTCGGTTCTTCTCCCGGACGAGGACCTGGTTCATCTCCGAGATCGTTCGGTAGAGGCGGCCCAGGGACTCGACCCGCTCCGCGGCACGCCGCTGACTGACGACCTTTTGCAGCTCGTTCGCGATCTGCTGGACCTGAAAAGCGTCGTCGTCGACGTACTCCGCAGCCTTGTTCCCCACACCGAAGATGATCCTGACCTTGTCTCCCTCGATGACCGGCACGCTCATGAACCGCCGCAGGGCCGCGTCACCCAGCGGCAGGCCTTTCTGGTGGGGCGAGGCGGCGAGGTCGTTGTAAATCACGGGGTGTCCGAGCCGCACGCAGTCGACCCAGTCTCCGGCCCTCTCGATCGGATAGTGCGTGTCGAATCCCGCCGCACAGCTCTCGAGCGCGGCCCTTCTCCAGGTTGTCAGGCAGACGGTCTTCTGGTCGTCCGAGACGCGGTGCAGGAAGCCGATCGTGCTGTCGGTGAGCCGGACGGCCAGCTCGAGGACCTCGTCGTAGACCTGTCTCTCCGACATTTGCGGGGAGCGAATGAAGATGTCGAGAAGCAGGGAGCCGCGCTCGGCCTCCTTCTGGAGACGATCCTCCGACCGCTTGCGCTCGGTGATGTCGTCGGCGAAGACCGCGACGCCGATGACTTCGTCGTCATCGTTCCGGACGGGGTGGTGCGAAACCTCGAAGCACCTTCTCAGCTTCGGCTCCTCCCCCGAGTAGGCTTCCTCGACTAGGCGCTCGCCGGCGAGCGCACGGTCGAGGTGCTCTCTTGCCTTCTCCCGGTCCGCGGCTACCGTCTGGTAGTCCAGAATGCTGCGCCCGACCTCGATCTCGGCGCCGTAAAGCGCCCGCATTACCGAGGCGTGGGTCCGATTGAAGGCGACGTAGCGGTACTCCCTGTCCACGGAGAAGATCGGGGAGGCCGTTCCCTCGATGATCCCGCGGAGCGTCGCGTGTTGCGCCGCCAGGGCCGCTTCCGCGCGGGTCGCGCGATCGACCTCGTCGAACGCCCGTCGTAGGCGCGTCTCGCCCGAGATCTCGTTCTTCAGCACGAGGCTCGCGTATCGAAGG
>JACRCS010000862.1 GCA_016218905.1 Deltaproteobacteria bacterium | reverse complement strand
GAGCTCGTGGAAGAGGAAGACGCCCCGCGCCCACTCCTCGCCGAGGAGCGCTCGCCGAAGATCGAAGACGCGCCGCCAATCCTCCCCCGTCCGGCTCTTCAAGGCGTCGAAGTTCTTGTCCTTCAGGCGAAGCAGACTCCGGCACGACGGGCAGGTGTAGAGGAGCTGGTCCAAGGCGTAGAGCGCACCGCAGCCCACGCACTGGTAAGCCATCTCCGCCCGGTGCTGCGGGAGGACGTCGATGCGGAACGACTCGAGGATTTCGGCTGGGCGCAAGGGAGGGAACCTCCTGAAAACGGGAGAGGCGCCGAGCATGCGGCAGGCCCGTGCGGGAGGTCAACGGAAAAGATGGCGCCCGGTCCGGGACGGAATGCCGGTCCGCTCACCGCCCGAACCGCGCTCGCGCGCGGCGCCCAGCGCTTCGCGGATTCCCTGAAATGCGAAACCCGCCTTCGTCAGGCGGGTTTCGCATCTATGTGAAATGAGTCATGATTTCGCTGGAGGCGCCATCCGGATTCGAACCGGAGATGGAGGTTTTGCAGACCTCTGCCTTACCGCTTGGCTATGGCGCCGTGAAGAGCGGTACATTAGCGGGCGCCCGTCGCCATTGTCAAGGGAGTATGGCTCTTCGGGCTCTTCCGGCTCCCGATGCAGCGCGCTCGGAAACGCTGGAGGTGGTTCGGGCTGTTGTGTCAGGATGGGATACCCGTCCGCCGTAGCGCAGCGAGGCAACTTGGACCTGCTCGGAATCTCCGAAGCCAAGTTCTTCACGTTCCTTCTGATCCTGCTGCGGATCGGCTCCCTCTTCACGTTCGCGCCCGTTTTCGGGATCGCGGTGATTCCCCTTCGGGTGAAAGCGGCCGCGGCCCTGGCCCTCGCCGTGAGCCTCTCCGTCCTTAACGTCGGCGGTACGGCGCCCGTGCCGCCCGGGCTCTCCGGCCTAATCGCTGCAGTCGTTCAGGAGATCGTCGTGGGCCTCCTGCTGGGTCTGGTGGCGAGGCTGTTCTTCGCGGCGATCGAGTTCGGCGGCCAGCTCGTAGGCCTCCAGATGGGGCTCGGAATCGTGAGCATGCTCGACCCCGAATTCGAGACGCAGGTCTCGGTGCTGAGCCAGGTCCAACTCATTCTGGCGACGCTCCTCTTCCTCGCGATCGGCGGAGAACGGATGCTCATCGAGGCGTTCGCGGGGAACCTCGAGAAGATCCGCCCGGGCGGCCCCATCGTGGCCGCGCCTGCCTTCAGGGCACTGGTCACGTTCGCCGGAGAGATCTTCAGCGCAGGGCTTCAGATCTCCGCTCCCGTCGTCGTTTCCCTGCTTGCGACCCAGATCATTCTCGGGGTGATGGCTCGTTCGGTGCCCCAGATGAACATGCTGATCCTCGGCTTTCCCCTCCAGATCTTCTTCGGCCTCGCCATTCTCGCGCTGAGCCTGCCTGCATGGGCGCGGGCCGTCCTCGCCGCCTTCGCCCGAATGTTCGAGGCCCTGAGCGGCTTCTCTTCGCTCCTGCGCTGACCCGTGGCCGACACCGATCGCGACGACCGCACCGAACCGGCAACAGCAAAACGCCGCCGCGAGGCGCGCGAGGAGGGCCAGGTCGCGCGCAGCATCGAGGTCGTGACGGCCTTCGTCCTCGGCGCAGCCCTGCTCGGCCTCTGGATGGGCGCCGCCAATGCGTACTCGGAACTCTCGGCCCTCACGAGGCACGTCCTCGGCCTGAGAGTTCAGGAGACTCTCTCGCGCGATGCGGTGATCGCGCTCGTGATCCGCGTTTCGGGTTCGCTCGTCCGCGCCGTCCTGCCCGTACTCGGGGCCGGGCTCATCGGCGGCCTCGCCGGCAACCTGGTGCAGGTCGGCTTCCTCGTCTCGTGGAAGGCCGTGACGCCGAACCCAGACCGCCTGAACCCGATCTCCGGCTTTCAGAATCTCTTCCAGAAGGCAAAGCTAATCGATTTGATCAAGACCTTCCTGAAGGTCATCGTCGTCGCCTGGGCGGCGTACGCCGCCATTCGAGGGAGGCTGGAAGAGATCCCGCACCTCACGGAACTCTCCCCGGCCGGCCTTCTGGCCTACAGCGCCGACATCTCCTTCCAGATCCTGAAGAACTGCCTCTTGGCGGTACTGGTCATCGCGCTCTTCGATTACTTCTTCCAGCGCTGGCAATACGAAGAAAGGCTGAGGATGACCAAACAGGAAGTGAGGGAAGAGTACCGGGAGACGGAAGGCGACCCGCTCATCAAGAGCCGGATCCGGAATCTTCAGAGGGAAATGGCGCGCCGGCGCATGATGGCGGAGGTCCCGAAGGCCGACGTGGTTATCACGAACCCCACCCACTTCGCCGTGGCACTGCGCTATACCCCGACTGAGATGAATGCGCCCCAGGTGGTCGCGAAGGGAGCCGATGTCCTGGCTCAGAAGATTCAGGAGGTCGCGAGGGAGAACGGTGTGCCTCTCTTCCAGTCTCCCGCGGTCGCCCGGACTCTCTACCGTCAGGTCGACATCGGTGACTCGATCCCGGCCGACCTGTTTCAGGCAGTCGCGGAGATCCTCGCGCACGTCTACCGGCTTTCCGGGCGGACGCCGTAAACCTCCCTTCCCCTCCTGCCGATACGAAAAAGAGGCGGCGAACTCCCGCTCGTTGACCGGAAAACTCCCAATGGTATCGTATGCCGGTTTTCGTCCCCGCAACGAAAGCCGGAGGCCAGCCAATGACGAGATCGATGCTCTTCGTGCTCCTTCCCTGCCTTGCGTCCTTGGCCGGCGGCTGCGCCGGCGTCGGAGAGGAGACTCGCCGGACCCAGACCGACCAACGACTGGAAGGACTCCTCCAAGCCGAGCAGCGGTTGGAGATGCGCATGGACGAGGTCACCCGGAACGTGATCGCGCTCCGGGAGCGCATGGATGCGCAGGAGGCGAAGCTGAAGGCGCTCTCCGAGGCCGAGAGGGAGCCGGCCGAGAGCCCAACGCCCGAGCCTCCCACGGTGAAGGAGGAGCCGCTGCCTCCGGAACCCCCACCCGAGGCTCGACCGGTCGCCCCCCCCGG
>JACRCS010000861.1 GCA_016218905.1 Deltaproteobacteria bacterium | reverse complement strand
CCGAAGCACCTGGGCTGACGACTACGTCTAGGAGGAGTTGCGATGGATCTCGCGTTCAGGCGCCGTAGGGTGGGCTTCGCCCACCGAAACACCTGGGCTGACGACTACGTTTAGGAGGAGCGGCGATGGACCTCGATTTCACTTGGGAGCAGCAGGAGTTTCGCCGGCAGGTCGCCCGGTTCGCCGAGGAGCGGATCGCGCCCATCGCCGACCAGATGGACGAGCGCGGGCTTCCCTCCCGCGAGCTCATCCGCGAGATGGGGGAGCTCGGGTTCCTGGGCGTCAAGTTCCCCGAAGAGTACGGCGGGTCGGGGGTCACGGAGCCCCATACGTACCACTGCATCCTGGTGGAGGAGCTCTCCAAGGCGTCGGCCGGGTTCGCGTCGACCATCGCCATGGGCACCTCGGTGCCGCCCTCCTCGATCTTCCACTTCGGCTCCGAGGACCTGAAGCAGCGCTACCTCGTCCCCACGCTTCGGGGCGAAATGGTGGGAGCCTTCGGTCTCACGGAGCCCGATGCGGGGTCCGACGCAGCCGCGATCCGGACCCGGGCCGTGAGGGACGGCGACGTCTACCTGCTCAACGGCACGAAGATCTTCACCACCAACGGAACCATCGCCGACTACGTCACCGTGGCAGCCAAGACAGACCCGGACAGGGGCATGGCGGGGATCTCGCTCTTTCTCGTGGACACCCGGACCAAGGGATTTCGGGTCGGTAAGAAGCTTTCCAAGTTCACCACCCACTCCTCGGATACAGCTGAGATCGTGCTGGAGGATCTGGCCATCCCCAAGGAGAACCTTCTGGGCGAGGAGAACTCGGGTCTGCTCAGCCTGATGAACCTCCTGGAAGAGGACCGGATCATGACCGCCGCGATCTCCCTCGGGATCGCCAAGGCCGCCTACGAGGCCGCCCTTCAGTACTCCCGGGAACGCAAGCAGTTCGGCAAGGAGATCAGCAAGTTCCAGGCAGTGCGCTTCCGGCTCGCCGAGATGCTCGCCCTGCTCGAGGGCGCTGAGCTCTACACCTACTACGCGGCCCGGAAGGCCGACAGGGGGGCACGCGTCGCCCGGGAGGCGGCGATCGCGAAGATCATCGTGTGCGAAGGCGCGAACAAAGTCTGCTCCATGGCCGCCTCGATCTTCGGAGGTTATGGGCTCATGACCGAGTACCCGGTGGAGCGCTACCTCCGCGACTCCTACTTCCCCCTCGTGGGCGGCGGCACACCGGACATCATGCGGGTCGTCGTGGCGCGGGAGCTCGGGATCTAGCACCCAGCCCGTCACTCCCTCACGCGCAGCGACAGGAAGTAGGCTGGGGTCTCGAGCTGGAAGAACAGGGCCCGGTCCAGGAAGACGGCCGCGTACAGGCTGAGGGCGGCGAGGCCGAGCACGGGCGCCCGGGCCGGCGCGAAGGCGGCAGCCGCGAGGAGGGCCAGCGCCGGGAGGGTGAACCCGAGTACCAGGTAGCCGCGGCAGGTGGGGGTCCGCAGCGGCACCGGCCGGGAGAGCCTCCGGGAGGAGTCGGCCGTGCTCCGGACGAAGCACGCGACGCCGAACCCCTGGAGCGTGAGGGTCAGGAGCGCCAGCACCGCGAGGGCCGCGGCATCGGACCCGCCCCCGTCGCCCGGGTGCCACGCGCTCGCCGCGCCGAGGGTCGCGGCTCCCAGCGTCAACGCCGAGGCGAAGGTCGCGAAGGTCACCCACTGGGTGTTCCAGAAGGGGTGCGCCGCGAAGCGGTAGATGCGCCCGGTCAGGAAGAGCGTGAGGGCGCCGAGCGCGGCGACGAGGAGCGCCAGCCCCCGGAGCGTCCAGGGGCCCAGCCACCCGAGGCGGAGCGCGGTCCCGTGGAGGGCCGCGCACGCGAGCCAGAGGAGCAGGCAGAGGATCTCGCCCGCGAGGAGCGAGCTCGGGTTCGCGAAGACGTGGAACAGGCCGAACGTGGTGTTGGCGTGGGAGCGCGCCACGATCAGGCAGGCCGCGCCGAGGAGGACCGCGCCCCGGAAGCCCAGGAGCGGGAGGGTCCCGGGCTCCGCGGCCCACCAGAGCCCGGCGAGGATCGAGAGGCCGAGGCCCGCCCGGGAGAAGACGCTGAAGAAGACGAGCGGGAGGTCCAGCTTGAGGCGCCTCGGCGGCGAGTCCTCCCGCATCACGCGGTAGTAGTAGGATCGGCGCAGGCTCACGGTCTCACCTCCTTGGGTCCGCCGCACTCGGGGCAGGGTTCTTCCGGGCACGGGTCCAGGTGGGCCACGCTGAAGTCTAGGAGGTCGACGAGGATCCTCACGCCGGGGAACGTGTCGCCGAGCCCGGTCAGGTGCTTGAGCGCATCGGTCGCCTGGAAGAGCCCCACGACGCCCGCGGCCACCCCGACGACCGTCCCCACCCCCGAGAGCGAGGGCGGCGTCGAGGGGTCCACAAGGCAGCGGAGGCAGGCGCCCCGGCCGGGCGCGACGGTCACGACCTCTCCCCGGAACCCGTGGACGAAGGCGTGGTTCGCGGGGATTCCGGCGCGGAGACAGGCGCGGTTCACCGCAAGGCGGTCCTCCACCCGGTCGAGGGCGTCGATGACGAAGGCGGCGCCGGCGACGAGCTCGCCGACGTTCTCCGCCGTCACCTTCCCGTCGAGTGCTTCGACGATCCCCTCGCCGTTCAGGCTCCGCAGCCTGGCGCACCCGGCGTCGACCTTCTTTCTCCCGAGCGCCTCCTCGCCGTAGAGGACCTGGCGGTTCAGGTTGTCGAGCTGGACGAGGTCGTGGTCCACCACCCTCAGGTGCCCCACGCCGGCCGCGACCAGGTAGAGGGCGGCGGGGCAGCCCGTCCCGCCGAGGCCGAGGAGGACCACGCGGCTGGCCTTCAGCGCCGCCTGGACCTCCCTCGTGAAGGTCGGGACCCGGAGCTGGCGGTCGTAGCGGCCGAGCTCCCTCTCGGAGAGCGCGAACACTAGGCGGCTCCGCTCAGCCCCCCGAAGACCACCTCGTCGCCGTCCTGGAGCACGAGGTCCATCCCCTCGGGGCAGATCAGGGGGTGGTTGATCCCCCTGCCGTTCACCTGGATGTTGATGACGGGCCTCTCCCGGTCCGGGTAGTGCAGGACGACCCACCTCCGGAAGCCGTACCCGTACCGCTGGATGTGCTGCTCGAGGAGCCGGCCCACGGTGGTTCCCTCCTCCACCAGGAGCCGGTCCCCGAAACGGCCGGCGACCTCGGAGAGGAGGTGGACGTACTTGGCGGTGACCGTGATCATGATGGTCCTCGTGGCCCGTGCGGATCATCCGTGCACGGTTGGACGGCAGGCAAGGAGCAACCGAACGGGACACTCGCGTCGGGGCTGCACGCCGCGGTCTCGACGTGCAGCCCCGGTCCTTCGTTCAGGCCCCTCCGGCCGAGGTGGGGGACGCCTTCTTCTTCGGGGCCGCGAGATCCTTCTCGAGGTGGGCGAGCCCCAGCTCCTGGAGCTTCTCGGGGCCCACGAAGCCCGTCTCCGTGTTCCACCCGTGGAGGCGGTAGTACTCGGTCTTGGTCGCCTCCCACTTCTCGCGGTCGAGGACGGTGCCCTTCCAGGGGCCGTCCTGGACCGGCCGCTCGAAGTAGCGGTCGGGGTGGGTGTCGTCCTGGCGGCCGCTCCCCTCCCGATTCCAGTGGGCCCGCTCCACGTTCACCACGCGCTCGGCCGTGCGCATCATCTCTTCCTCGGTGAAGCTCATCCCGGTGGCGAGGTTGAAGAGGTCCGTCAGGTCCGCGGGCCGGAGCGAGTACCACCAGGCGTTCGGGAAGCAACAGACGCCGAGGAGGTCGGAGATGGCCTTGTCCTCCTCGGACCACTTGCAGAGCTTCGGCTTGGTGGTGAGGTCGCGCAGCTCGTTCGGGAAGTCCTTCATGAACTGGGGGAAGAGCTCGGGCCCGAGGACCTCCTCGACGAGGTCCGGGTAGGTCTGCACGGCGGGCGGGAACTCCAGGCAGGACATGTTCTTCAGGTGGTCGGAGCCCCGGGTCGACATCGCGTAGCCGAGGCTGAAGCCGGTGACGATCCGCGGGTCGCAGCTGATGTGCTCGAGGCCCCGGGTCTGCGGGACGAGCTTGTCGGTCTCCTTGCCCACCGCGCGAGCGGCCCGCAGGGCGCCCTCGCCGAGGAGGTTGCCGAACCCCTGCCGCTCCTTGATGAGCTCGATCACCTGGAGCGCGGTCTTCGTGTCTCCCCACTTGAAGGCGATGCCGCCGGTGTCCTGCTCGGTGAGGAGGCCGCTCTCATAGGCGTCCATCGCCCAGGAGATCGCCGCGCCAGTGGAGATGGAGTCGATGCCGTAGAGGTCGCAGAGCTGGGCCATCTTGAGCACCGGCTCCCACTCGTAGGTCCCCAGGCGGGGCCCCAGATTGCACGTGCTCTCCATCTCCGGGCCGCCGAAGTGGGTGCCGGCGAAGGGGCCCTCCTTGATGTGGGTGTAGCGGCCGCAGCTGATCGGGCAGGCGAAGCAGCCCTCCCGGCTGTGGAGGTACTTCTTCATGTGCACGACGCCGCCGAACTCCTCCTCGATCCCCGGCGCGAACCCGGTCGTGTGGTTCTTGTAGGCGCCGGCGAGGCCGATGGCGTTGGCGAAGTCGAAGAGGAGCTGGGTCCCCTCGGCCCGCAGCAGCTCCACCGGGGGGTCCTTGTCGATCTTGTCGCGGCAGACCCAGCAGCGCTCGGTGAAGGCCTTCGGGTTCGCGATGGTGACCGGCTTCGTGCCCCGCACCGCGATCGCCTTCAGGTTCTTCGAGCCCATGACCGCGCCCATCCCCGTGCGTCCGCCGGCCCGGCTGAAGGTGTTGATGATGCAGGCGTAGCGGACGAGGCGTTCCCCCCCGGGGCCGATGCACGCGACCCGTACGTCCGGGTCCCCGAGCTCCCGCTGGACCTCCAGGGTCGTCTCGAGCGTGTTCAGGCCCCAGAGCTTCGAGGCGTCCCGGAGCTCGATCCTGTCGTTGTCGATCCACAAGTACACCGGACGGTCGGCCTTGCCCTTGACGATCACCTGATCGTAGCCGGCGAACTTGAGCTCCGGCCCCCAGTGCCCGCCCATGTTCGTGTCGCCGTGGGCGTGGGGCTCGACCATGGGGGAACGCGCGCTCACGGTGACGCGGCCCGTGCACGGCGCGAAGGTGCCGTTGAGGGGACCGACCCCGAAGCAGAGGGGGTTCGCCGGGTCGAAGGGGTCGAGTCCTGCCCGGGTCTCGTGGTAGACGACCTCGGAGTTGAGTCCCCGGCCGCCCACCCACTTCTTGAGGTGCTCGAGGGGGAGGTTCTCGACCACGATCTCCCGCTTCGAGAGGTCGGCCCTGATCCGCTTTCCTGCCCATCCGTCCATCGGTTCCTCCAGTGTCGGCGTTCTCGCGCGTGACTCGTTGGTTTCGTCTACTCCGGACTCACGCCTGGGGCCGCAGCTGGTCCAGGAGGAGCGACGCGTAACGCCGCTTCTTCAGGACCGTCATGCCGTCCCCGGACGTGAAGACGAGCGCCTTGGGGGTGCACGCCCGGGCGCACTGGGGGTCGCCGTCGCAGAGGTCGCAGGTGATCATCTTGCTCTTCGACGGGTGGTAGATGGGGGCGCCGAAGGGGCAGGCGTAGCTGCACGACTTGCAGCCGATGCAGGTCTTCTCGTTGGTGACCATGGCGCCGGTTGCCGTCTTCCTCACCCGGGAGCCCGTCGGGCACACCTTCTCGCACACGGGATCGGCGCAGTGGACGCAGACGACGGGGACGTTCGCCCCGACGTCCCCGAATTTCTGGATTCGGATCCTCGACAGCTGGGGGCTGCACGCCCCGTCGTGCGTGATGGAGCACGCCATCTCGCACGACCGGCAGCCGGTACACAGGTCCGCGTCGATCGCCAGCAGGTTCTCCATACTCGTCTCCTTCTCGGGGAATGGGGAAGTTCTACGCCAGCTCGGCGTCCCCGGTCCCGGCCCCTCTCCGACACCCGATCGGGCGGGGGGCCCTGACCGGCCGAGGAGTGCCGGCGTGGGTCGCAAACATCGTTCCCAGCGGGGAGCCTTTAAGCAGGGGGCGTGCCAGTGGTGCGATCTGAACGCGGGATGGATCAAAGGCCAGAGATCAAACGTTTCCTCGGTGCACGCGGGAGACGAATGGAGGCGGGACCGTGACACGGTGACAAAGTGGCAGGAGTGGCGAGAGAGGAAGCAGGGAGCGGAGGAGCCGGCCGGCTCAGGAATCGTCCAGCATAGCCCCCGGCTTCTTCCCTCCAAACTCGTCGAGCTTCCGGTAGAGGTTGCGTACGCTGATGCCCAGCACGCGGGCCGCCTGAGCCTTGTTCTGGTTCACGTCTCGGAGGACCTTGTGGATGTGGTCCTCTTCCAGTTGCCTCAGGCTCGGCAGGTGGCTCTGGGACCTGGGCCCGCTGAGGAAGGCGAAGTCGCGGGGGGTGAGCTCGTCGCCCGAGGAGAGGATCAGGGCTCGCTCGACGACGTTCGAGAGCTCCCGGACGTTGCCCGGCCACCCGTAGCCCTGCAGGAGCGGGTGGCACTCGGGCGCGATCGTCTTTCGGGTCTTCAGCGCCGCGTTCTTCCGCCGGAGGAAGTGCTCGAGCAGCAGGGAGATGTCATCCCTGCGCTCTCGCAGCGGCGGGACGGTGATCAAGATGACGTTCAGCCGGAAGTAGAGATCCCGGCGGAAGTTTCCGTCGGCGACCT
>JACRCS010000860.1 GCA_016218905.1 Deltaproteobacteria bacterium | reverse complement strand
GGAGCTCGGGCCCCTCACTGGTGGCGATCACGTCCTCGGCGAACTGCCGGAGATCGAGGTTGTACGTAACGAGGTCGTTGATGTGCTGGACCTCGCCCTTGGCGAGCTTCTCCCTCAACTCCAGGCAGCGCCTACGGCGGCTCACATACTCGCGCCAGGTCTCGGTGGGCAGAGTGAGCCTTCGGCCCTCCGAATCACCGAGGTCAGCCTCCCCCAAGTTGTAGCGGCGGTCGAACATGCGGGCCTTGGGGTCGTTCATACCAGCCTGCACGAAATCGGGGAGCTTCGTCTCGGGGATTTCATTCCCTTGCCCGTCGATCACGCCCCGACGCACTGGTTCGTAGAGGTATCGGTCGGGGTCGTCGGGCAGCAGTCGCCACACCGCAGACTCGGGCTCAAAGGCCACGGCGCACTTCTTCTGGGCGGCGTCGAAGAGGAAAGGGATGATCGTGTTCTTGCTGATGTACTCGGTGATGTCTTCCTTAGTGTAGTAGGCGCCCATCTGCTTCTGGTTGATGTATTTCTCGAAAATGTACCCGAGGACGTCGGGGTTGATCTTTCGGTCGTTCGCGAGGGGACGGGTGTCAAGATGCCATTCATACTCGTCGAAGAAGGCAAAGATCTTCTCGAAGGCTTCGTCCCGGATGTCTACGTTCGTATACGTTTCCTCAAGCGCGTGGGGCTCGAAGATCCCTCCGTTGAGGTACGGTACCGTGCCCACCAGCGCCTCCAGGTCGCCGGCCCGCTGCGCCGGTTGCTGTGAGAGACCCTCGTGGAACAGGCGCCGGAGGAAGTACCGGTAGAACGAGAGGAACTTGCCCTTGCCTCGGCTCGCCTGAACCTTCTTCAAGCGGTTCCTCAGATAGTCGGTGTCGCCGTCGAGGAAGCCCTTTCTCTGGATGAAGTACACGAACATCAGCCGGTTGAGCATCAGGGACGCGTACCAGGCTTGGTCGGCCTTGTCTCCCATGCCTTTGATGAACGCCAAGAACGCGTGATGCTCTTTCTGAAACCGGTCATAGAACTTCTTCGTGACCCGATCGCGGTCAAATTCGTCGCGCAGCCGCCTCATGACCCCGGTGAGGGTGAGCTCCTGTTCGTCATCCAGAGAGAAGGCGATGCCCGAAAACTTGTCGATCAGCGCGTCGCCGCTCTGAGACCGCGCGTGATAGTGATGCTCCCTGTATGCCGCGGGCTGACCGGGCTGGCGAGCCACCCACTGCCAGATCTGCACGGATCGGTCGGCATCGGCAAACACCACCAGGTGCTCGTAGGCCGACTTGGTGAGCTGGCGCTCGATCTTCATCCGCAGGGCGCGATCGGGGATCTTGCCGTCGAGGCCCGGCTCACAGACGAAGACCTGGGCGCCCCGCTTCTCGGCCACCGCACGCAGCCGGTAGGTGTGGCCGTCCACGGGGACCTGCAGCTCACCGGCGTGGCGGTCCCACCCCAGCTCGTCGATGAAGAGGTCCTCGAGCTTGAAGTTCTTGAGGTAATGCCGCGCCTTGGTGGGATTCACGGTCATGCCTCGTCCTCCTGACTGTCGGCGAAGAGCCCCAGGGAACAGATGATCCGGGGCTCCTGGGCCTCGGACTCCTCCTCCACCACGCAGAGCCGGTCTTCCTCCCGGAGGGATAGGACAAGGTCCACGAGCTTGTGGTCTTCTATACCGGCGCGGAGCTGCCGGTTGAGCGTGTCCACGGCGTTCTGACGCAGCGGGTAGCGGTAGATCTCGTCGATGGCCTTCAAGAGCTCCGGCGACTCAAAGAGGGTGCCCTTCTCGGCTGCGGCGTAGCGCTTCAGTCGCTCGTACGTTCGGAACCGCGCGCCCGAGGGCCGGCCGAGCTGCCCGCCGACCCGCTTCTCCTCCCGCACGATGTGCTTGACGCCGTCGTGGACGAGCTCGTGGTGCCTGGGGTGACGAGGTTGCGCCGGTGTGTCGGGACGGCACTCGGCGGCTTTGAGAATCTCGAACTGTGACTCGGTAATACTCCGGCCACCCTTGTCGATGTAGGCAAGGGAGTCGTTCCCCTCGGCGGTACGCAGATAGACCAGCACGCCCTCGGGCCGCTGGGGGGCGGGCTCGTGGGCGCGGGACGTGAAGACGACGTCGGGCAACTCGGGGATGATCTTCTGGAGTTTGGGGTCGGCGTCAACGGCGTTCTTCCAGATCTGGTACGCCTGTGAGGCCAGGTCGACCTCGGAATCGGCATCCCCGTCCAAGACGCCCGACTTCTCGTGGTAGAGGTCGAGGAGAGTCTGGTCGTTCCCGTCGTCCTCGAAGAACGCCTCGTCCGTGCCCACGACCTCGGCGTTCTCCTGAAGGCGCTGCCGCACCCGAGCGCGCAGGCGGATGATCCGCTCGACGCCCTCGGCGGGCAGGAAGGAAAAGCAGAGGATGTCGGAGGCCTTCTGCCCGATGCGGTCCACGCGGCCGGCCCGTTGGATGAGCCGGATGATGGCCCACGGGAGGTCGTAGTTGACCACGACGTGGCAGTCTTGGAGGTTTTGGCCCTCGCTGAGGACGTCGGTCGCAAGGAGCACCCGCAGCTCGTCGCCCGGCCGGAGCCAGTCGCGCCGCTCGTTGCTGTCGGGGCTGAACCGCCACGCCAGGGCCGTGGGATCCGCGGACTGTCCGGTCGCCCCCGCGACCTGGGACACCTTGCGCGCCTTGAGCTCGCGCTCCAGGTAGCGCACGGTGTCGGCGAACTGACTGAAGACGAGCACCTTGTCCGCGGGGTACCTCTCTCGAACCAGTTCCAGCAGCGCGCCCAGCTTGGCGTCCCGCGCCGAGTCCCATTCTCCGCAGTCCTTCAAGACGCCGAGGAGGGCCTGGGCATCTTGGAGGACGTGGGCGGCAAGGCTCTTCGTGAACAGACCCGGCCGAAGCCACCGGAAGCGGCTCCGGTACTCTCCCGCGTACTCCGCGTAGACCTCGGCCGCCTTGCGCCGGAAGGCTTCCTCTGTGCGAAGGTGGACCTCCTCCGGCACGCCCTCGTCGCCGTCGTCGTCACTGAAGCCAAAGTCGAGCCGGTCCGTGGGGTCGGCGTCCTCATCCTGCACCCGGGCGTCCAAAAGATCCGCAGCCTGGGGCCCGATGGGGAGCGGCAGCCCCTGCTCGGCCGCGTGGAGGAAGATGAAGTTGCGCAGGATGTGCCTCTCCACCGAGAGCAAGAAAGCCTCGCCGCTGCTCTCGAGTCGCTTGAAGAGATTCGTGCGACAGAAGCCCATGAGGCGCTTTCCGGCACGGGACAGGTTCTGAAGTATCCCCGCCTCGGACGGCGTGGGCGGCTTATCCGGCGTGGCGGCCACGTAGTTCCCCAAGCCGTACCGGGGAAGGTGGAGGCCGTTGACCGCGGCGACAACGGCGATCGAGTAGAGGCGGGCGTATTGGTCGATCGGATCGTTCTCGGCGAGGGTAAACGTCACCGTCTTCGGGAGTCGTGCAGGAAAGTAGGAGCGCTTCCCGTCTTCGAACGTCAGGTACTTGCGGCCGTTGTCCGGATCGGTCGTGGCGTAGTTCTCCTGGATGAAGGTGCGGGTGCGTCTCACCAGATAGAGCCGCATCAGCTCTCGCCAGTCGTCGGGGTGCGTGCTCTTCTCGAACGCCGCGAGCGAGCGAAGGGGGCACTGATGGCGGCGGATGAACTCGGTCTCGCCGATGTCGCGGATCAGGTGCTCGGGCCGGAGGCCAAGCTCTCGGTCCTCCGGAATAAAGAGCCGGAGCTGGTTGGAGAGGTCATGGTACGTCTTGTTGTAGGGGGTCG
>JACRCS010000839.1 GCA_016218905.1 Deltaproteobacteria bacterium | reverse complement strand
TCGGAGGCTCTTCAGTGTGACGACCTCGGCCTCCCCGAAGATTTCGCCCTTTCCGTAGCTTCCGTCCGCTTCAAGAAAGAACCGCTCCACGTAGCGACCCTCCGGGCTGACCAGCAGATACTCTCGAACTCCGAAGCGCTCGTAGAGGGCCTTCTTCTCTCGCCGATCTTTGAGGTCGGTCGAAGGAGACAGGATCTCGATCGCCAGGTCTGGGGGCCCCTGGATGTTAGCCGGCGTGATCTTGTTCGGGTCGCAGATCACAAAGACATCCGGTTGGACGAGGTCTTTCTCCGAGAGGACCACGTCGGTAGGCGCTATGAAGGGGACGCAGGGCGCACCTCGGAGGAACTGCTCCAGACGCGTGACGATGCGAACCGCGATCCTCTGGTGCACCGATGTGGGCGCGGGCGTCATGTTGTACGCCTCGCCGTCGATGAGTTCCCAACGCTCGTCTTCCGGCCACGTAACGTAGTCGGCATAGGTGAACTTGCCCGCGGTCTTCGGCGCCAGCTCCACGGCATCCTCCCTTGGGAAGGAGATTCGACCCTGCGGCCTCTTTGTGTAGCACGGGCCCGGGGTTTGGACAAGGGCGTCCGCAGAGTGCAATTGCACAAAGGGACCGTGTGGGACCCACGTGAGAAATCGGCTCGAGCCGCTTGCCGGAGATCTTGCGGGCCGCTGGAGTATCCGTGTCAATGACCAGTGGCGCATTTGCTTTTGCTGGGAGGAGAGCAACGCACGAGACGTCGAGATCGTCGACTACCACTGAGAGGCAAAGGCCATGGCGAAACGTGATCTGCCGCCTGTGCATCCGGGCGAAGTGCTCCTGGAAGATTTTCTGAAGCCGATGGGAATCAGTCGTTACCGGCTGGCCAAGTGTATCGGCGTTCCGCAGCGGCGCGTCGACGAGATCTGCGCCGGTAAGCGGGCGGTCACTGCCGATACCGCTCTGAGGTTGGCACGCTTCTTCGGGACCGACGCTCGTAGTTGGATAAACTTCCAAGGGGAGCATGACCTCGAGGTGGTCGAACTCGCGCTGGCTGAGCGAATCGAGCGCGAGGTGACGCCTTGGCAACACGCGGCGTAGCTGGTATCTGCGGTGGCTGGGTGGACCGTTAAGGGGGGACGCTCCAACCGTTGACGATCTGACCCCGCATCCCTCTATGGAATCTCCACCCGGTGCCCCAGCCCTTCGAGTGCCCGAGCGAGAGCGCTCTTCGCCTCCGGCTCTCCGTGAACCAGCCGGATCGCGCCCGGCCGGGCCGCCCCGTCGGCGCCCGCCATTGACTCGACCCAGGCGATCCGCTCGTCGCGGTCCGCATGGGAATCAGGGGAATGGATGAGCGGTTCTCGTCCGCCCGGGCCGCGGTCTCATCGGCCTTGACGGAGACCCAGGATGGTTGTGAGAGCTTGGAAGACCACATTGAGGGTTTCCGCGGGCACCGCTTCGATTCGACTCTTCAGCCGTTGTTTTGAGATGGCTCGAATCTGATCGATGACCGCCACGGCGGGGCGACCTCGGCACGTCAGCGAAACCGTGATCGGTGGATGAGGCTTTGCCGCCGTGGAAAGGGGGACGACGACGACCGTCTTTCGAAGGCGGTTCAGCGTATCGTGCGTGAGGACCAGACACGGCCGCGTCTTCCGGATCTCCGAGCCGAGGGTCGGGTCGAGATTGACCCACCAGATCTCACCTTGCTGGATGACCGGCTCGGTCATTCCTCAACCAGGTCGTCGAAGGACTGCCATTCCTCGATCTCCTGCTCAAGGGCCGGGTCGTTGTTCGCTTCCACGCAAGCAGCCGCCAGGAGGTCTTCCTGTTTTGCAAGTTCCTCTTCCAAGAGCCTCGCGACCAGCCGGGACCGATGCCGCGGGGGCACAGCGACGAGGAATCTGCGGCCAATTTCATCCGGTAAGGAGAGCGTTACGCGCATGGTGCGATAGTGCGCTTTATGTATTATGATCGTCAAGCTCCGCCGAGGGGACGGCTTCCGGGCCGGTCAGCATTCAGCTAGAAACATACAATATCAGGACCTTAGGCCGACAGCCTAGAGCTGAGCGCTGATCGCTCCGTCCGGGAAACACGGTTTCCCGGACGGACACTAGACTCGGCGGCAATGTGCCCTGCTCTCGAGGAACCCATGGAAACCGTGACTCAACCCACGCGGCGTCTCTTCAGCGTGGCCGAGTACCAGCGCCTGGGCGAGGCAGGGATCCTCACCGAGGACGACCGCACGGAGCTCATCGAAGGGGAGATCGTCGAGAGGACGCCGATCGGGAGTCTTCACGCCGCCCGCGTGGATCGACTGACCGCGCTCTTGGTTCGCTTGGTCGGATCCAGAGCCATCGTGCGGGTCCAGAATCCCGTGTATCTGGACGAGCGGTCGGAGCCGGAACCCGACCTCTGCCTCCTGCGCCCGAGAGACGACTATTACGCGGCCGGGCACCCGGGCGACGGATGTGCTGCTTGTCGTCGAGGTCTCGGGCACGTCGCTCGAATACGACCGCAAGACGAAACTTCCTCTGTATGCGACGGCCGGGATCGCGGAGGCGTGGGTCGTGGACGTTTCGGGCGGCCGCGTAGAGGTCTACTGCGAGCCCCGGGGCGGAATCTACACGCGCACGGCCCTCCACGGGCCGGGGGAGATCATCTCTTCGGCCGCGGTTCCGGCGTTGAGGATCCCCGTTTCCGACGTCTTGGGTTGAACAACCAAGACATCCCTCTATGGGATCTCCACCCGGTGACCCAGCCCTTCGAGCGCTCGAGCGAGAGCCCTCTTCGCCTCCGGCTCTCCGTGCACCAGCCGGATCGCGCCCGGCCGGGCCGCCCCGTCGGGGCCCGCCATTGCGTCGACCCAGGCGATCAGCTCGTCGCGGTCCGCATGGGCCGAGAACCCGCTGAGCGAGTGGACACCGGCCCGGATCGCGAAGCGCTCGCCGTCGAGCTCCACATACCCGTCGGGGTCGCTGGCATGCTCGACGATCTGCCGGCCCGGCGTGCCCCTCGCCTGATAGCCCACGAAGACGATGTCGTTGCGCGGGTCTTCGATCCCGGCCTTCAGGTGGTTCACGATCCTGCCGCCGGTGCACATCCCGCTTCCGGCCACGATGATGCAGGGTCCCGGGAGCTCGAGGAGCTTCCGGTGGTCCTGGTGCCGCTCGACCGCGAAGAGCCGGTCGAAGTCGAGGGGGTTGTCGCCGGAGCGCAGGCGTCTCCTCGCCTCCTCGTCCCAGAACGGAACGAGCTTCTGGTGGATCTCGGTCAGCTTCAGCCCGAGCGGCGAGTCCAGGAAGACCGGCGTCTTGGAGCTCGAGCTGAGGGAGGGGAACTCGTCGGCCAGCTCCGGGTCCGAGTCGAGGCGGTCGAGCTCGTAGAGGAGCTCCTGGGTGCGGCCCAGCGCGAAAGAGGGGATCAGCACCTTGCCGCCGTCGGCGAGGCTACGGGTGAGAACCCGCCCGAGGGCCCGCAGACGGTCTCCCCTGGTAGGATGCGTCCGGTCACCGTAGGTCG
>JACRCS010000859.1 GCA_016218905.1 Deltaproteobacteria bacterium | reverse complement strand
CGGCCGGGGTGTCGACCCCGATGGATGCGCCTAAGTCGGGAAGGACGGCCATGACGAGCCCGGCGGCCAGCGCGCGGAGCTGTTCGAGGCTCTCGGCCCGCTCGAGAGGGTGGGGCGGAAGGCTCGTCCAGAGGTCGAGGGCGGCACGGCGGTAGCCGTAAAGGCCCAGGTGCTTCCACGTCGGGAGCCCCGGCTCCGCGGTCCGCCGGAACGGGATCGGGCTTCGGGAGACGTAGAGCGCGCGGCCGTCGTCGCCTCTGACGACCTTGACGACGTTCGGGTCGGCGACCTGTGCCGGGTCGTCTATCGGCCGGGCCACGGTGGCCAGAGGGACGTCGGGATGGGTGGCGAGGTAGTCGATGACCCGATCGATGTTCTCGGGGTCCATCAGCGGCTCGTCCCCCTGGACGTTCACGACGATCGTGGCGTCCGTCCCGTCTACGGCGGCCCGGACCCGGTCGGTTCCAGACGGCAGGCTGGAGGCGGTCATCACCGCCGTCCCGCCCGCTCCCCTCACGACGGCCGCGATCCGTTCGTCGTCGGTGGCGACGAGGACGGCGTCCGCCCGACGCGACTTCAACGCCTGGCGGAGGACCCTCACGACGAGCGGCACGCCAGCGATGGGGTGGAGAGGCTTTCCGGGGAAGCGCTGAGCGCCCATCCGGGATGGGATGACGACGACCGCGCGGTCTCGGTGGGGCACGTCGAATGGTAACCCGCCGGTTCAGATCGCCGGTTACCATCCGCCGGGTGAGCGGCGAAACGACTGGGGCGAGCCCGATTCGGGGCCTTTCGAGACCCTGGGGCCGAACCGCTGCGGTCCTCGTCTCTCTCTCGGTCCTCGGAGCCGTCGCGCAGGGGGCGTGGCGGCTCGCGAACGATCCGCTCCGCCCGGCGCGCTGGATCGGGCTTTGGCGGGCTGCTTCGATGGCTTCTCCGGTGGAGGTCGCCTTCGCGAAGGACTTCGACCTGCCGGAGCCAATGCCTCGCCCCGTCCTCGATGCCGAAGGGGACCGCGAATGGGAGGTCGCTCTCGACGGCCGGATCCTGGCGAAAGGGGAGGGGGCCGGACCGCGTCGGTTCGAGCTGGAGGCGCCACTTCAGCCGGGAGGTCATCTCCTGGTGGCCGTCGTACGTCACCCGTCCGGCGTCGCCTCGGTCCGGCTTCGGCTGCGGGACGCCTCCGGAAAAGGGAAGAGCGTCGTCACCGGCAGAGGATGGGGAGCCGATGACGACGCCTCGAGGGTCCGGGACCGGGGGCGAGAAGGAGCCCGTTACCGGGCGATGGTCTGGGGGAGGCCTCCGTTGTCTTCCTGGTCGGCCTCCTCGGTCACGAGATCGTTGAGCTGGAACGGAGGTTCTTCGAGCGGCGTCGAGAGCTCACGGATTCCCTCACGAGCAGAAGCGCAGTAGGGGTTGGACTCGTCGTAACCCGCTGCGGCGATGACCTTTTCGTAAGTCAGGATCGCTTTGGTCGGCTCCTCGAGGCCGCGGTGGAAGGTCTGGGCGACAGCCATCCGCGCGGCAAGGTCGTAGGGATTGAGCCGGAGGATCTTCGCCAGGAACACGAGGGCGTCGTTCCAGCGCTCTTCGCGCAGCGCCATCTCCGCCCGGCGACGGTAGAGGGCGATCTCGTCTTCGAGGGTGACCTCTGCCTTCGTCCGAACGGCGGCAGGCCGAAGAGACCTCAGAAGTCGCTGGAAAGTCATAGCCCCTTTACCTTTCGTGGAAACGTAGGGGAAAGGTAAGGCAGCCCGGACGCGAAATCAAGGGGTCTTCCAGAATTTTTTAGGCGAGACTGGCGATTGGCCTTATTTATATCGGTATCGAGACTGCGAGAGCGGGCCTTCCCGGACGGAGTTCGACGGCAGACCGGCGTTTCCCGTATGGAATTCGGTCGAAAACGGAACAGTCAGAGGGCGCGACTCCGCGCGGTGGGGAGGGCCAATCGCGCCTGAGGGGTCCTACTTTCGGCGATTCGCGGCGTATTCGGCCGCGAGAAGGAGGGCGTCCCGGGGTTCGCCTGCGGGCAGGGTCAGCGCGAGGTCTCTCGCACGCCCGGCGTACTCCTCGACCATCCGGCGCGCCCTGTCGAGCGCGCCGAGTCGTTCGACGATATCGAGGATTGCGGAGACGGGAACCGAAACGAAGCCTTGTTCCCGCATCACCGTCTCGATCGCCGTCCGCTCGTCGATCGTCGTCTCGGGAATGCTGAGGATGAGGGGGAGGGTCAGCTTTCCCTCGCGCAGGTCAGAGAGAACCGGCTTTCCGAGGTCTTCCTCGGAGGCGGTGTAGTCCAGGAGGTCGTCCTGGAGCTGGAAGGCGGTTCCGAGAGCGAGACCGAAGCCCCAGAGAGCCTCGGCGCGTTCCTCGGCCCCCGGAACGAGAAAGGCCGGGATCCGGCAGGCAGCGGCGAAGAGAAGGGCCGTCTTGCGGCGGACGACCTCGAGGTAGTCGCCGATCGTCAGGTCGACCGAGCCCCGCCGCTCGGCTCCGAGGATCTCCCCCTCGGTCATGGCGAGGGTGACGTCGGCGAGGAGGTCGAGGACGCGGACGTCCCCTTCCTCGAGGGCGACCTTCATCCCCTTCATGTAGAGGTAGTCGCCGAAGAGGACGGTCAGCTCGTTGCCCCAGCGCCGGTTCACGCTCACGCGCCCGCGGCGCGTGTCGGCCCCGTCGATGATGTCGTCGTGAACGAGGGTCGCCGTGTGGATCAGCTCGAGGACGGCCGCGTACTTGACGTCGATCGTGCCCTCGTAGCCGAGGAGCCTTGAGGTGAGGAGGAGGAGGGCAGGGCGGATCCGCTTGCCCCCGCCGTCGACGAGGTACTCGCCGATGAGGGCGATCGTCGGGACGTCGGAGCGCGTCCGCCGCTCGAGCTCGTCCTCGACGCCCCTCAGCTTCTCCTCGACGAGCGAGAGGGCCTGAACGAGACGCTGCCCATTGGCCCTCTCCTCAAACGGGAGATTCGCGAGGAGGAGGCGGTCTGTGAGCGAGGTCGAGTTCATCCGGCTGCGGGGCGGATCTTACCGTCCCTCCGGACCTTACGCCCCGAGCGTCGCGGGGGATGCTCCTTCCGGCGTGTGACGGCCTTCAATTGCGATAGTTCGAGAACTGAAGGGGGAGGCCGAAGTCCTTGTCGCGCAGCAGGGCGATGACGGCCTGCAGGTCGTCGCGCTTCTTCCCGGAGACACGCACCTGCTCCCCCTGAATTGCCGCTTGGACCTTCAGCTTGGCGTCCTTGATCGCCTTGACGATCTCCTTCGCCTTCTCGGTCTCGATTCCCTGCTGGATCGTGACGACCTGGCGGGACGTCCCCTTCGCCGCCGGCTCGGGCGTCCCGTAGACGAGCGACTTCAAGGGGACGTTCCGCTTGATGAGCTTCCCCTGGAGGATGTCGTTCACCGCCTTGAGGCCGAAGTCGTCGTTGGCCGTCAGGACGATCTGCTTTTCCTTTTCCTTGAGCTCGATGCCCGCGGCGGTCCCCTTCAGGTCGAAGCGCTGGGCGACTTCCTTCTGGGCCTGGGCGACGCCGTTGACGACTTCGGGCATGGCGACTTCGGAGACGATGTCGAAGCTGGGATCGGCCATTTCTCTCCTCCGTACCTCATTCTCCGACGACGCGGGTCCCCTTCGGGGGGACGAGGGCGAAATCGGAAACGGGACGCTTCTTGCGCGGGGCCTGGTTCGTGAAGGTGAAGGTCGTCCGGTTCCCTTCGCCGTCGAGGACGACGAGGCGCTTCAGCATGCCCGCGGGCGTGGCCAGGGCCGAGACCGACTTCAGGTCCGCGTCGGCGCGGGGCGTCAGCGTGAGCTCGACGAGGCCGTTCCCGGTGGCTTTCGCCTCGGCCAAGAAGCGTTCGAGGATTTCGGAGGGGGGCTGGAGAAAGAGGAGAGGGAGGCGGGCTTTCTCCGCCCCTGTGAGGGTTTTCAGGACGATCTGCTTGTCCACCGCGACATACTGTCGGGCCGCCCGGCCGTCGAACGTGTAGACCTTCCCTTCGGACCCGTCGTAGTCGAACCTCAGCGACGCGGGAGCCTGGATCGTGAGCGTGCCGGTCTCGGGGCTCGCGTCGGGGAAGCCGGAGGGGGCGTAAGTCTGGACGAACGTCATCGAATACGCGGGTCTTGCCGTGTAGGCGTCCACGATCGACCGGAGAGCTGCCGGGGCGTCGGGTGGCTCCGCGCCGGCGCGAGGCGCCGGGCCGAAGAGCCCTGCGGTCAGGGCCGCGGCGAGGAGAGGGAGTGTCGGGAGGCGTCTCATCATTTCCTTCCGGAGTCCTTCCATGGTCTTCCTGTTCCGTGCCTGGTCCCTAGTGGCGGAAGTGGCGACGGCCGCTGAAGACGAGAGCCATCCCGCGCGCGTCCGCCACCGCGATCACCTCGGCGTCCTTCACCGATCCGCCCGGCTCGATGCACGCCGTCACGCCGGCGTCGGCAAGGAGGATGAGTCCGTCGGGGAAGGGGAAGAAGGCGTCGGAGGCGGCGCAGGCGCGCTTCGCCCGTTCGCCCGCCTTCCCGACGGCGTCGCCGGCCGCGTCGACGCGGCTGGTCCTGCCGCCGCCGATCCCGTAGGTCGCGGTCTCGCCGCCGATGACGATGGCGTTGGAGATGACGCCCGCGACAGCCCGCTCGAGGAAGCGCAGCGCTCGCATCTCGGCGTCGGTCGGCAGGCGTTTCGTCACGACCTTCCATGTGGCGTGGTCGCTGGGGAGGACGTCCGCTTCCTGAACGAGGAGACCGCCGTCGATCCCCCGCAGCTCGCGTCGGGGTCGCGGAGCGGGATCGGGGGCGACCGTGAGGACACGGAGGTTCGTCTTCTTCGCGAAGACGGCGCGGGCCTCGTCGGTCACCCCTTCGCAGACGACGACCTCGAGGAACTTCGTCGTCATCGCCTCGGCCGCGGCCCGATCGAGGACGCCCGTGTACGCGAGGACACCGCCGAAGCCCGAGACTGGGTCGGAGGCCCACGCCGCCTCGAACGAACCCGCGGCGCTCTCCTCGCGGGCGACGCCGCACGGGACCCTGTGCTTGACAATCGTCAGGGCGCCCCGGGGGAGGAGCCGCGAGGTGAAGAGGGCCGAGTCCGCGTCGAGGAGGTTCGTGTAGGAGAGCTCCTTCCCCTGGTGAAGGACGAATCGGGCCAATGCCGACGACGGAGCCGCCGGGTCGCGATAGAAGGCGCCCGCCTGGTGCGGGTTCTCGCCGTAGCGGAGCGTCCCGCCGAGGTCGAAGGAGAGCGGAAGGCGGTCGTGGAACGCGTCGCTTTCCGTCCTCGCCCCGAGCCAGGCCGAGATCGCCGCGTCGTACGCGGCCGTCCGGCGGAAGACCTTCGCGGCGAGCTTCTTCCTCGTCCCCAGGGTCGATCCGCCGGAATTCGCGTCGAGCTCCGCGCCGAACGCGGCGTAGTCGGCCGGGTCGCAGAGCACGGCGACGTGCGCGTGGTTCTTGGCGGCGGCGCGCAGCAGCGACGGCCCGCCGACGTCGATCTTCTCGATCCCTTGCGCGAAGGTCGTCCCTGCTGCCGCGACCGTCTCCTCGAAGGGATACAGGTTCACGACGACGACGTCGATCGGGCCGATCCTGTTCGCGGCTGCCTGCTCGACGTGCTGCGGGACCGAGCGATCGTAAAGGACGCCCCCGAAGAGGGCGGGGTGGAGCGTCTTGACGCGCCCGTCGAAGACCTCGGGGAAGCCGGTCACGTCGGCGACCTGCGTCACCGGGAGGCCGGCGTCCGAGAGGTGCTTGCCCGTGCCGCCCGTCGAGACGAGCTCGAATCCATGGAGCAGAAGAGCCTTGGCGAGGTCGAGGAGGCCGGTGCGGTCGGAGACGGAGAGGAGGGCGCGTTTCGTGCTCATCGGACTTTGTACGGTCCTTTCGACGCGGGGCGCGCGGTGTAGCCGCGAAAGGCCGCCCCGCCCCGGGCGACGGCGAGGAGCGACGCGTCGTCCCCGGGGCCGCCCTTCGGCGGGTAGAGGAGGGAGGCCTCGGCGACGAGACCTCCGATCTCGTAGCCGACGT
>JACRCS010000858.1 GCA_016218905.1 Deltaproteobacteria bacterium | reverse complement strand
GACCTGTGAGCGGCCCGCCGCGGCGTCCGTCCCTGCAACCCCACCCGAAGGAGGAAGAGCCATGGCACGAAGAGCGCTGCTCGTGGGCATCAACGACTACAAGGGGATCAACGACCTCAACGGGTGCGTCAACGACGTCACCAACATCCGCTCCATCCTCAAGACCTACCTCGGCTTCACGAACGCCGACATCCGGGTGCTGCTCAACAGCCGAGCCTCCAAGGCCGGCATCCTCTCGCGCCTCCAGTGGCTCGTGAGCGGGGCCAAGGCCGGAGACTACCTCGTGTTCCATTACTCGGGCCACGGCTCCCAGATCCGGGACCGGGACGGAGACGAGCTCGACGACCACCTGGACGAGCTGATCTGTCCCTGGGACATGGACTGGGACGGCACCTTCATCACCGACGACGACCTGAATGCGATCTTCACGAAGCTCCCCGCGGGCGTGCTCCTGGAGGTCTTCCTGGACTCCTGCCACTCCGGTACCGGAGTGAGGGCCGTGGACCTCGGGCGCCCCGCGGAGCTGGGCCCGGAGCACCCGACGCTCTCCCGCTACCTGCCGCCGCCGCTCGACGTGCTGTGCCGGGTCGAAGGCGAGGAGGACGAGCTCAAACCCACGCGCCGGCTCCTTGGCAAGGCTCGCGCGGCGGACCACCATGTCCTCTGGGCCGGGTGCCGGGCGAACCAGACCTCGGCCGATGCCTACATCAACGGCTCCTACAACGGGGCGTTCACGTACTTCTTCTGCAAGCACATGCGGGACAGCGGCGGCACCCTGAGCCGCAAGGAGCTCGTGGCCCGGGTTCGCGCGTCGCTGCGCTACAACAGCTACGACCAGGTGCCCCAGCTCGAGTGCGACGCCACGAACCGGGCGGCCCGGGCGTTGACGCCGAAGGGCAAGAAGTAGGGGGCAAAAAGAGGGGCAGGCCACTCTAATGGGAAGACCAGCCTCTCCCCTTTTTCGCCGGTGGTCGACATGCGTTGGAATCGGTGATCGGCTTGGGCGGAGCACCGCGGTGACGAAGCGAGGGTTGAAGGTCATACCGGGAGCCTAGCCTCGTGCAGATGAAACAAGCATTCGATTTGCACGAGATCGCCGAGTCAAGGCGACTTTCTTCGGCGCCGACGGGACGTTGGGGGCGCCGGCCGGACGCAGGAAGGTTCGAAGGTTTCCGCTGCCAACCCTCAGCATTCCCGGACGAGGGGACGGGAACCATCGAACCGTCCTACCTCCCCTTGGGGTGTGTCGCCCTCCGTCGCGCTCGTTACCCGCACCCGGCCCCGTCGCCCCTGCAGCCGCCGAGCCCCTTCGAGCAGCCGCCGGCCCGCTTCTGCCGGAACTTCGCGGCGTTGCCCCCGCCGTACAGGGCAGGGAGCAGCATCTCGATGAAGCCGCTCACTTCGATCGGGACGACGCCGGCGTCGGCGAGGATCGCGGCCGGGCCCTCTCCCACGCCGCTCACGAGCACGGCCCGGCAGTCGCCGAGGACGCCCGCGAGGGCCCTCCAGCGCTCGACCCCTCCGCCCCGCGCCGGAGCTGTCCGTTCTTCGACCAGGGCGAAGCCTTGCCCCTCCGATCCCCAGATCTGGAAGGAGTCGGCCTCTCCGAGGTGCTGGTTGACGAGCAGACCCTCCAGGGAGGCCACGGCTACGTAAGGGCGACCCGCCGTCTCGAGCGACACTTCCTGTGAGCAGGCCTCGAGGACGTTCCGAAACTCTGCCGAGCGGTCCTCGTGCAGGAGCCCCACCGCGTCGGCGCGGCAGCGCTGGCAGTGCTTCATCTGGGGGAGGAAGCACTCGGCCCCGCCGCGCACCCCGGCCATGAGCTCGGGCCCCGGCTCGGGCACGGCCTCGAAGGGCGTGCCGGCGTTGGGCACCATGGCCATGCAGTTCAGGAGGTGGGCCCCGAGCCCGCCCACGGTCTCGGCCACCCGGGCGACGTGACCGTCGTTCACGCCGGGGATGACGATCGTGTTCACCTTGACCACGACCCCCTTCGCCACGAGCGCCCGAATCCCCTCCAGCTGCCGCGAGAGCAGGAGCTCCGCCGCCTGGCGGCCGCGGTAGATGACCTTGCCGTCGCGCACCCAGGCGTAGATCCTCTGGCCGATCTCCGGGTCCACCGCGTTCACCGTGACGGTTACGTGGGACACGCCGAGCTCGGCGAGCGCTTCGACGTGGGGCGGCAGACCGAGGCCGTTGGTCGAGACGCACAGGAGCATCGCGGGGAAGCGCTCCCGGATGAGTCGCATCGTCTCGAGCGTCTCCTCGGCGTTGGCGAAGGGGTCGCCCGGCCCGGCGATTCCGACGACCGTGATCCGGGGCTCACGGGCGACGACCTCCGCCACGTACCGAGCGGCCTGGACCGGCGAGAGCACCGCGCTCGTCACGCCGGGCCGGCTTTCGTTCACGCAGTCGTAGCGCCGGTCGCAGTAGTTGCACTTGATGTTGCACTTGGGGGCCACCGGCACGTGGACCCGGCCGCACACGCCCTTGGCGTGCTCGTTGAAGCACGGGTGTTGGGAGCGGTCGAGGGCGGCGTTTGCAGTCTTCATCGGTCACCGTGCTTTCTCTTGGCTGTCAGCGCTCAGCTGTCAGCGGTCCGCTTGAGACGGGAGGCGGTTTGATCTGGCTGAAAGCGGATTGCTGACAGCCGCCTCACAGGTACCCATACCCCACCTGGGACCCTTCCTGCTTGACCGCCAACAGGGCGTTCACGAGGGTGTCGTAGAGGGCCTGCGTGCCCCGGTATCCCAGGTGCAGGAGTCGTTGACCGCCGAACCGGTCGTGGAGGGGGAAGCCCACCCGAAGGAGCGGAATGCCCCGTTTCTTCGACAGCGAGTATCCCTTGCTGTGGCCGATCAGGAGGTCGGGCCCCAGGGCCTCGAGCGCCGCTTCGATCTCGTAGAAGTCAACGCCCTCCCGGACCTGCGGCGGGTCGGGCAGAAGCCCCTCGGTGACGTTCCAGACCGCCTCCTCGAGTCGCCCGCTCTTGCCTCCGGAGGCGCACAGGACGGGCCGGACGCCGATCTCGGCCAGGAACGACGCCAGGCCCACCACCAGGTCCTCCTCGCCGAACACGACCGCCTTCTTGCCGAAGACGTACTTGTGCCCGTCCACGTAGGCGTCCACCAGGCGGCCCCTCTCCAGCGCGTGGGAGCGCGGGGTCGGACGGCCCGAGAGTTCCTCGAGGGCCTCGAAGAGGCGGTCGGTCTCCCGAAGGCCGATCGGGGTGCCGAGCCGCCGAAGCGGCACGCCGTGGCGCTCGGCCAGGAGCGCGCCGGCGCTGCCCGGGCCCGCGAGGGTGTGGCCCAGCTCGACCGTGGCCAAGGCTCCGCCCATGCCTCGGATCGCCTCCAGGGGCGTCCCCCCCTCGGGGATCAGCGGGTATTCCTCCAGGGCCGGACCGTCGAGGGTCTCGGAGTAGTCGGGGAGGACCGTGCCCGGCAGCCCGAAGTCCGAGAGGAGATCCTTCAGGTGCCGCAGGTCGGCCGGCGAGACGAAGCCGGGCAGCAGGTTCACGGCGCCCGTGGGCTCGCGTCCCCGGGCGAGCTGGTCCACGAGCCCCCGGACTGCCGCATGGAACCCCTCCATGTGGGTGCCGGCGTAGCTCGGCGTGGAAACCGAAACGATCTCCGGCCCGTCGACGCCGGCTCCGGCCGCTTCGGCCTGGAACTCCTTCAAGAGGTGCGGCACGTCGTCGCCGATCGTCTCGGTCAGGCAGGTGCTGGCCACGCCCACGAGCCTCGGACGGTACTTGGCGATCACGTTGCGGAGCCCCTGCTTCAAGTTCGGGCCGCCGCCGAAGACCGCGTGCTTCTCCCCCAGGGACGACGACGCGATGTCCACGGGTTCGCGGAAGTGGCTGATAAGGTAACGGCGCATGTAGGTCGCGCAGCCCTGGGAACCGTGAAGGAAGGGCACGGCGCCCTCGATCCCCCGGAACACCAGGCACGCCCCGAGGGGCTTGCACAGCTTGCAGGCGTTGGTCGTGGAGACGTAAGCGGCCTTGGTCGCTTTGGCGACCTTCATGGTGGCCCCCTCTCCGCCCCGCCCCCATGGAGGGTAAGGCCGTCGGCTTCGGCGCGAACTCGGCGGGGCACGAAGCGCCACACGGGGCTCATCACGGTGCGGTACACCTCATCGGCGAAGTTGAGCATGCCG
>JACRCS010000846.1 GCA_016218905.1 Deltaproteobacteria bacterium | reverse complement strand
CGTCGAGATATATCGCTGCCAAGTCGAAGGGTCGACCTTGATCGAGAAATCCATGCATCCTCCTCACGGCCCCGATCCCGGGTTCGCGGGCCCTCCACGGAGCCGTCGGCGTCGTGGAACGGGTCGCGGGAACCCCATCCCGGGTCCGTCGATCAGAATACAGGTTGATCCACCCTGGACGCAGCATCAAACCGCAATCCGGGGTGCTCTCCCGCCCGCGGCATCCAGACCGGGGCCATCGGCCGGGGCCCGGAAGCCGGCTTGCGGCGTTGCAACTCCCCCCTTCCTGTCCTGCGACTGGCGATCCGCGGGGGCGTCCGGGCTGTTCCCACGCAGGCAGACACCTCCCAGAACGTCTATCATCCGAGCTGCCATGTTGTCGGTCATCGACGCGCGATCGCTTCTGATGGCGAGCGCGGTCGTCTTTGCCGGCCTCGTCCTCTCGGTCGTTCTCGCCTGGCGGGAGCTGAAGCCCCTGAGCGGACCCGATCGGATCGCCAAGAGCTACGTCCTCTTTCTCGTCGGCCTCGTCCTCTTCGCGTTTCAGGACCACCTGCCCGCTCTCTTCTCGGTCTGGGCGGCGAACGTCCTCGTCGTCCTCGGCGCCGCGTTGGTCCTGGAAGGGACGCAGCTCATCCTCGGCCTCCCTCACGGACGCAAGCTCACCGTCTGGACCACGGTGGCCGCCACGGCCGCGTTCGGCTACTTCACCTTCGTCCGCGACGACACGGACGGGCGCACGATTCTCTCGAGCGCCTTCCTGGCCGCGCTGCTGGGCACCGCTGGCTGGACGAGCTGGCGGCGGCGCCCCCGCAACGGCTCCCAAACCCTCGAGACCGTCACCTCGGTCGCCCTCGGGGCGTGCGCGCTCCTCTTCTGGGCCCGGGCCGTGGCGATCGGGACGGGACTCGTGCAAGGGGAGATGCTCAAAGGGAGCCCCTGGCTCGCGGTCCCTCCCCTACTCTGCGCGCTGTGCGCGGTGGTCTGGACCACGACGCTCCTGGCGAACACGAGCCGCCGTCTGATGTGCGCGGTCCAGTCGAAGAACGACCTCCTCGCGAGTCTCCTGAGCGTGGCCCGTGCCGCCGGGGACGAGTCGAACCTGGACGCGACGCTCGAACGCGTCCTCGCGGCGACCATCGACCTCACCGGGGCCGGAGGGGCGAGCCTCCTGATGCTCGACGAGGAGGGCCGGTTCGCCCGGGGTGTCTTCTCTCACGAAGCCACGAACCTCGCCGTCGAAAAGCGGGAAGCGGAGATCATCCTCGAGAAGGGTCTGGCCGCGTGGGTCGTCCGGAACCGATCCATGGGGGTCGTCTTCGACGTGGACGCCGACCCCCGCTGGCACCATTCCCCCTCCCTGGGAGAGAAGGCTCGCTCTGCCCTTTCCGCCCCCATCTCGAGCGGCCCGGCCCTCGCCGGAGTCCTCACTCTCATTCACACCGAACCCGGCCATTTCGGGGACGAGCACCGTCTCCTTCTGGAGTCGACGACCGCCCAGATCGCGCTCGCTCTCCGCAACGCCCAGATCGCGGACGCGCGCCAGCAGGCCACGCGCGGCCAGGAGCTCCTGAACCAGATCCTCGAGGTCTCGGCCCGCCAGTCCGACGCGAAGGACATCGTCACGCTCGCCGCCGGGGCGCTTTCGCGCGGGTCCTCGTGGCCTCGGGTCTACCTCGCGATTGCCGGCGAGGACGGCCACTTCCGCCTTTACGGACGAACGGACGGTATCCCCGACCCGCGCCCTCGGATCGACGAGGGAATCCTCGGTAGCGCCATGATGACCGGCGCGACACAGCGCGACGACGCCCCGACGGGCGCCGAGGCTCAGCCCGGACGCTGGAGCCGCCTCGCCGTGCCGCTGCGTCACCTCGGCCGGACGCTCGGAGTCGCCGCCTTCGAGAGCTCGAGGCCCCGGGCGTTCGAGTCCTCGGACGTCGATCTCGCCGAGGCGCTCGCGGAAGCTGTCAGCCTCGGGCTCGGCAAGGCGGCCTTCGCGCGCTCCCGCGAGGAGATGACCCGGATGATGGTGCACGACCTTCGCGGCCCGATCGCCGGAGTCATGGGGGCCCTCGAGCTGCTGGGTGGCGCGCCCGCGATGGACAACGGAAGCAGGCGGCTGCTGGACGCCGCCGAGAAGAACACCCGCCGCCAGCTGAAGCTCATAGAGGGAATCCTCGAGCTCGGCCGCCTGGAGGAGGGGGCTCTCCCCGTACAGCGCGAGGTCGTCCGGATCGCGGCTCTCGTCGAGGAGGTCCTCCAGACGATGATGCCGACCGCGGAAGCCCGCGGTCTGGAGCTGGTTTCGCAGGTTCCGGAGGCGCTTCCCTGCGTCGTCGCCGACTCCGCACTCGTCTCGCGGGTCCTCGAGAACCTCGTCGGGAACGCCGTGAAGTTCAGTCAACCCGGCGCAGGCCCCATCCGGGTGAGTGCTCGCCTCGCCGGAACGATGGTCGACCTTCTCGTCGAGGACTCGGGTCCGGGCGTAGAGGAGACGCTCAGGCCACGGATATTCGAGAAGTTCGTCGTCGGTACCCACGTCGGAAGGGGAAGCGGCCTCGGCCTGGCCTTCTGCCGCCTCGCGGTCGAAGCCCAGGGAGGGCGGATCCGGCTCGAACACCCAGGCCCGCGTGCGGTCTTCGCCTTCAGCCTTCCGCTGGCGGAGGCCCCCGCCGTCTGACCCCGGGCGTCGCGTCCGTGCTAGAACGACATATGCGCCGCTCCCTCCCCGCGCTTCTCTTCCTCGTCTTTTCCACCATCGCCTGCAAGCGCCCCCCTGTGTCGAACCCCGCCTACGCGGCGGAGATCGGAGCGGCGCGCGCCCTTCGGCAGAAGAGACTGGAATCGGAGAGCGGCTGGCTGACGCTCGTCGCCCTCCACTGGCTGACGCCCGGAGAGAACGCCGTCGGGTCCGATCCCGCCGCCCCGCTCACCCTCGAGGCTCCGGGCGTGCCGAAGAGGGCGGCGGCTTTCGACCTCCGCGCGGACGGGTCCGTCCACCTGCGGGCCGAGCCCGGCGCGCCCGTCGCGGTGAACGGCGCGCCCCCGACCGGCGAGGCGCTCCACTCGGACAAGGGCGGCAAGCCCGACGTCGTCACCGTCGGCCGCGTTCGCCTCACCGTCATCGAGCGGGGAGGACGGCTCGCCGTGAGGGCCCGTGACCCCGAGAGCCCGCGACGGACCGGCTTCGCGGGGCTCGACCACTTCCCCGTCGACCCGGCGCTCCGGCTGGAGGCGCTGTTCGAGCCGTACGAGACCCTGCGCGAGATCGACATTCCCTCGGCGCAGGGTCCGCCGCAGAAGGCCTTCGCTCCCGGCCTCGTCCGGTTCACGATCGCAGGCAAAGAGCACGCTCTCGAGCCGACCGTCGAGTCGCCAACGGACGACACGTTCTTCTTCGTTTTCAGCGACGCCACCGCCGGCAGCGGGAGCTACGGCGCGGGCCGCTTCCTCTACGCCGGGAAGCCGAAGGCCGGGGAGAGCCGCCTCGTCCTCGACTTCAACCTCGCCGAGAACCCGCCCTGCGCCTTCACCCCCTACGCCACCTGCCCGCTTCCCTTGCCGAAGAACGTCCTGCCGGTGAAGATCGAGGCCGGCGAGAAGGCGCCCGCCGGGCACTGACGAGGCGCCGGCCCCAAGGACGTCACGTCAGGGAGCGGGCGCCTCGCCTTGCGAGGAGGGCCCCATCGGCACGAACTCCGACCAGACGACCTTCCCGTCGCCCGCGTCCACGAAGACCTCCTGGACGCCCTTCCTGGACGGAAGCCGCATCGTGAAAGGCCAGACGAGGCAACCCTCGTAGGGCTCCACCTCCGAAGTGATCACGTCACCCGCCTTCAACGGCGCCAGGGACGCGATCGCCGTCTTACGGGCCTCGTCCTGCGGGACGCGAACGAGCCGGTTCAGCTCCTCGGCGCTCGCTTTCCTCGGAGGGTGGACCGAGCAATCGGCGAGCCGGTCCACCGCGGGCGGCTTCGGCTCGCTCGCTGCGGCGGGAGAGGCTGGCCCTGCCGTTTCCCCGGACACGGAGGTCGAAGGCGCCGCCGCCGATCCTGCCGTCCCGGCGGGATCTGAAGCTTCTTCCGGGGGTGCCGGCACGAAGGTCCGAACGTACTGCTGCGACTCGCGCCCCCTCAGCTTTCCCGTCACCACGAGGCGGCGGGGGGTTGCCTGAAGCTCCCAGGTCTCCTTCAGCTTGTACCCGCGAAACCACTCCGACGCGACGGTGACCGTCGTCCCCTTTCGCAGGGCCGTGACGTCGGCGGGGCCGTCGCCGTCGTCGAGGTAGCGCTTCACGCCGTCCGTGACGAAGGTCCGCCTGCGGCCGGTCGGGTAGGTGACGCGAACCGTCGCCCCCTCTTCCACGATGACGAGGCGGCGGGCGTCCGTCATCACCTCGAGGGGAATGTCGAACCCCCCT
>JACRCS010000845.1 GCA_016218905.1 Deltaproteobacteria bacterium | reverse complement strand
GGCATGGACGCCGGAATCCAGTACGCCATGGATGACCCTCCTGGGCGCTGGACCCCGGCAATCCGTGCCGGGGTGACGGAAGAGAGGCCGGCGTCACTTTCTGCCAACCGGCCGCGTAGCGGCGTACCGAAGCTGACAACTGATAACGGCGGGCCCGCAGGCCCGCCTCATGCCTCGCCCTTGCCCATCGGCGCCAGCGCCTCTTCGATCTCTTCGTCCGAGATGCTCAAGGCGGCCGGGGCGCCTTCGCCGCGGGCGAGGACCGACCGCAGCTCGGCCAGGGCGCGCGTGAGGCGGAGCCTCGCCCGAAGGCGCTCGAGGTCCTGGAGCGGCTCGGGCCCGAAGGCGAGCGCCAGGAGGGTCTGCCCGTTGGGAACGAGCTGCAGCAGCTCCCGGCCGCTGCGGTGGATGGCGATTCCGGCCCCGGCTTCCCCGAGGGCTTCGGCCAGCTGGCTTCCCGCCGCCAGCGCCGAGGCGGCGAGGCTCGCGAGGGCGTCCAGGTCCGTCGCGCCGTAGTCTCCGCAGACGGCGAGTGGCCGGCCGCTCACCTCGACCAGGAAGGCGAGGCGGGCCCGATGCTCCGAGCGGACCCGCCCGAGCACCTCCACCAGGCGCCGGTGCTGCTCTTCCGTCAGCTCCAGCCGAGGTACGCCTTCTCCCTTCAACGCCTCTCCCGATTCGCTATCCCCGTGGCACCGCCCGGGACGCCCGACCGTGCGATACATCGTACTATCCGCGCTCGCACACAGAAAGGCGGTTCTCGGTTCTCGGTTATCACGAGAGAGCAACGGACGGAATGGACGAACTGTGCCAGCGGACCAAGGAGACCAACGAGACCAACGGGATGAAGGAGGGCTTCTCCGCCCCGCCGCCCCGTGCCCCGGGGGGCGTTGACAGAACGGACCGGCTCACTATCCTTTGCTTCCGCCGGGATACGGGGCGTCTCGGGGCCCGGCGGGAGCTCACGAGAGGAGTCGAGCATGTCCGAACCCGTCTGCTTTCCGCGCGTCAAGAACATCGGGCTGCGGGGGATCCCCGTGGCAGACACCATGGTCAGCTATATCGACGGGGTGAAGGGCGAGCTGATGTACCGGGGGTTCCGCATCCAGGACCTGGCGCGGTACTCCAGTTATGAAGAGGTGACCCACCTCCTCCTCTACGGGAAGCTCCCGGCGCGCGGCGAGCTGGAGACCCTGGACCGGAAGCTCCGGTCGAGCCGCGAGCTACCGGACGCCGTCGTCAAGTCCATGGCCTGCCGTCCCGCTGCCGCGGCGCCCATGGACGTCCTCCAGGGCGCCGTCGCCCACCTGGCCGACCACGATCCCGATCTCTCGTCCTCCACGCGGGAAGCGGTCCGAGAGCAGTCGATCCGGCTCACGGCGCGGCTCCCGTCCGCGGTGGCCGCCTGGGAGCGCCTCCGCCAGGGCCGGCCCGTGGTTCCGCCCGACCCGGACCTGACGCACGCCGGGAACTTCCTCTACATGCTGACGGGGGAGCGCCCCTCCGCCGAGATGGGGCACATCCTCGACGTCTGCCTGATCCTGCACGCGGATCACACGTTCAACGCGTCGACCTTCGCCGCCCGGGAGGTCGCGAGCACCCGCGCGCACCTCTACGCCAGCGTCGGCGCCGCGGTGGGTGCCCTCTCCGGCGACCTCCACGGCGGGGCCAACAGCCAGGTGATGCAGATGCTGCGGGAGATCGGGGACCCGGAACGCGTGGAGAGCTACGTCCGCGGGAAGCTCGACGCAGGCGGGGTGATCATGGGCATGGGGCACGCCGTGTACAAGACGCTCGACCCGAGGGCCCCCATCCTGGAGGAGTACTCCCGCTTGCTCGCCGGCGGGAAGGGCGGCAGTCGGTTTCTCGAGATCCTCGAGCGGGTGCGGGACTTCACCCAGTCCGAGCTCCAGCGGCGAAAGGGACAGGCGATCTACCCCAACGTCGACTTCTACTCCGGCAGTCTCTACGAGCAGATGGGGATCGCCGACGACCTCTTCACGCCCGTCTTCGCCCTGGGGCGGATCTCCGGCTGGTGCGCCCACGTGATCGAAGAGAAGTTCGCCGAGGCCCAGGAGAAGCCGGCGCTCTACCGGCCCGAGGCCGAATACATCGGCGACTACTGCGGTCCGCTCGGCTGCACCTATGTGGCCCTGGGAGAGAGGAGCGGCGGATGAGCGCTCCGGGAGGGGAGAGCCGGCGCGAGGTCGTCTACATCGAGGGCGACGGCATCGGTCAGGAGGTGACTCCGCCCGCCATCCTCGCCATCGACGCGGCGGTGAAGGGCGCCTACGGCGGTGAGCGCTCCCTCGTCTGGACCGAAGCCCTGGCGGGCCAGAAGGCGCGGCAGAAGACGGGGGCCTCTCTGCCGGAGGAGACCCTGGAGGCGATCCGCCGGACCCGGGTGGCGCTCAAGGGTCCGCTGGAGACGCCGGTCGGGCCGGGCGGCATCCGCAGCCTCAACGTGGCCCTTCGCCAGGAGCTCGACCTCTACGCCTGCGTGCGCCCGGTGAAGCACTTCGAGGGCGTCTCCACCCCCATCTGCCGACCCGAGCAGCTCGACATCGTGATCTTTCGCGAGAACACTGAGGACGTCTACGCCGGGATCGAGTGGAGGGAGGGCAGTCCCGAAGCCCTGCGCGTCATCGACTTTTTGAACGGGCAGATGGGGTGCCGGATTCCGAAGGACTCCGGCGTCGGCGTGAAGCCCATGAGCGAGCGGGGCTCGAAGCGGCTCGTTCGACGGGCAATCCGTTACGCCCTGGAGAACGGGCGGTGCGCCGTGACGCTCGTCCACAAGGGAAACATCATGAAGTTCACGGAGGGCGCCTTCCGGGACTGGGGCTACGAGGTCGCTTTGCGCGAGTTCCCGGAGCAGACGGTGACGGAGACGGAGGTGAAGGCCCGGGAGCACGGGGGAGACCTGGCCGGGATCGTGCCCCCCGGCGCCATCGTCGTCAACGACCGGATCGCCGACGCCATGTTCCAGGAGCTCCTCCTGCGGCCCGCGCGCTACGACGTCCTGGCGCTCTCGAACCTGAACGGGGACTACATCTCGGACGCGGCGGCCGCTCAGGTGGGCGGGCTCGGGCTCGCGCCCGGCGGCAACATCGGCGACGAGTACGCCGTCTTCGAGGCGACCCACGGGACGGCGCCGGACATCGTCGGCAAGGGCATGGCCAACCCGGGGAGCCTGATCCTCTCCGGGGCCATGATGCTCACTCACCTCGGCTGGAAGGAGGCGGCCGAGCGGCTGGAGGGCGCCGTCCGGAGGACTCTCGCGGCGGGGAGGGTGACGCCCGACCTGGCGGAGGGCCTCGATCGCGCGGAGATCCTGAAAACGCAGGAGTTCGGCCGTGCCGTCGCGGCGGAAGCAGCCTGAGCGGACCGTCCGAAGCCGACCGCGGGCCACGGCGGGGCCTCACCTTGACTTTCGGGGGCCCGTTATACTATCGTCCGGCACCTCTCCGCGGGTTTTCGGGCCCGCTCTTACGGACGGTTCTCCTCCGCGCTACGTGAAAAGGATCGAGCTCTGAAGATTCGGGACCGAGTTGTCCAGGCTTCGGGATTCGCGCTCGCCGTGGCCCTGAGCCTTGCCGCAGTCTCCTCAGCAGCCAAGGTCTACATCGACATCAACGCCCCACAAATCCGCCGGCTGGCGTTGGCCGTACCGGTCCTCAAGCGGGGCGAGGGCGACACGGCGAACATCCCGCTCGCCATCGCTGAGACCCTCCGTTCGGACCTGGACGCCAGCGGCCTGTTCGACGTCCTCGATCCGAAGGCGTTCCTCGAGGACCCGCAACAGGCGCCGGTGGTGCCGGAGCCCTCGGGCTTCGCGAGCTGGACCACGGCCGGAGCGGAGCTGCTGATCAAGGGCCGGGTAAACCGGGATCGGGATACCCTGTCGATCGAGCTTCGCGCCTTCGACGTCGTCCGAGGCACCCAGCTCTTAGGCAAGCGCTACACCGCGGCCGTCTCGGACGCGGCGATGATCGCCCACCTCTTCGCCAACGCGGTCCTCGAGGAGTTCACCGGGACGCCCGGGCCCTTCGGCACTCGGATCGCCTACGTCGCCAACAAGGGCAAGGCGAAGGAGCTCGCGCTGGTCGACGCCGACGGCCGAAACTCCCACGCCGTCACGCGATCGGGCTCCCTGAGCGTCGGCCCCTCCTGGTCGCGGGACGGAAGGTATCTCTACTTTACCGCTTACCTTACGGGCAAACCCGACCTCTACCTCCTCGACCTGACGACGTGGAAGACGTGGGTCGTGTCGCGCTCTCCGGGCATCAACCTGTCCGGCAAGGACTCCCCCGACGGCAAGGAGATCCTCCTCTCCCTCTCCAAGGACGGGAACTCGGAGATCTACCGGATGGACAAGGCCACGAGGACGCTCTTCCGGCTGACGGACAACCGCGCCATCGACGTCGCCCCCACGTGGTCGCCGGACGGCAAACGCGTCGCCTTCGTCTCCGACCGCACGGGAAACCCGCAGATCTACGTCATGGACCGGGACGGCCACAACGTGAAGAGGATTACCTACTTCGGCAGCCACAACGGCGATCCGGAGTGGTCACCGAAGGGCGACCTCATCGCCTTCACGGGGCGGGATGAGAAGGGAGCCTTCCAGATCTTCATCGCCGATCCCGAGGGCAAAGCGGTACGACCGGTGACCGGCGGCCCCGGCGACACGATGGATCCCAGCTGGTCGCCGGACGGCCGCTTCCTGGCGGTCACCTCGACCCGCCAGGGCCGCAACGCCGTCTACGTATTTCGCCTCGGCTCCCAGGACTTCCGGCGGATCACTCCCGCCGGAGAGGAGGCTTCGCAGCCCGCCTGGTCACCGAGGGTGACTGGGCCTTGAAGGCCTCGGATTGGAAAAGGAGGACTCGATGAGACGGCTGTCGTTTCAATGGACACTGGCTTGCCTCTGTGCCGCACTCCTCACCCTGGGCGCCGCCGGCTGCGCCAAGAAGCAGATCCGGGAAGAGGGCGGAGCGGCCGCCCCGAAGGCCGAGGTGCGCCCGGAGGTGACACCGGCTCCCAGCCCCGCGCCGGCGCCCGGTGTGGGCGAGCAGAGGCTCCCGCCCCCGGCCGAAGAGGTCCGCCCGGAGGCCCGGACGCAGCCTGCCCCCGCGGAGCCGCCTCCGCCGAGGACCGCCGCCGAGCGCAAAGCACCCGAGGCGCCCGCGGCCGAACGAGCCGGCATGGCCGGGCAGACCGGCCCGGGGCTCGCGCGGATCCACTTCGACTTCGACAAGGCGGTGCTCGGGAAGGAGGCGCAGGAGACCCTGAAGCGCAACGCCAAGTACCTGAGCGACCGACAGGGCGTGCGCATCCGCATCGAGGGCCACTGCGACGAGCGGGGGACCACCGAGTACAACCTGGCGCTGGGTGAGCGGCGGGCCAAGGCGGCGCAGCAGTACCTCATGGACCTCGGCATCGATCCCAACCGCATGACGGTCGTCAGTTACGGAAAGGAGCAGCCCCTCGATCCCGGGCATACGGAAGAGGCGTGGGCCAAGAACCGGCGGGCGGAGTTCGTGGAGATCCAGAAGTAATGAAGCACGTCCAGAAGGGAGCCCCGGTCCTAGGCGCGGGGCTCCTTGCCCTCTTCCTCGCGTCGTGCACCTTGACCGAACGCCAGGTTCCCGTCCAGACCGGTTCGCCGGCTCCCGACCTGGCCATGAAGGTCTCCCGCCTCGAGCAGGCGCTGGCCGAGCTCCAGCGCGCCGGCCGGCCGTCGGGACCCGACCCGGAGCTCCTGAGGCGGACCGACGCCCTCGGAAAGAGCGTCGCCGAGCTCCGCCAGCGGCTCGACTCCGCCGAGGTCCAGCTCCTGAGGGCCCAGGACCGGACGGACCAGCTCGAGCGGGCGAACCGGACGGACGAGAACCGGGTGCGGATCGAGGAGCTCGCGGCGTCCCTCCAGAAGCTCTCGCGCAAGGTCCAGGAGCTCGAGGTTCGGGCAGCACGGACACCGCCCGCTCCGGCGCCGGCGCCGGTCGAGAAGGCACCCCCGCCCGAGAAGCGAGCGCCTAGTCCCCAGGCGCTCTACGACGAGGGATACGCGCTGCTCAAGCAGTCCAAGCCCGAGCAGGCCCGGGAGAAGATGCTCGAGTTCCTGCGCCTCTATCCCGAGGCCCCGCTGGCGGCCAACGCGCACTTCTGGATCGGCGAGAGTTACTACGAGCAGAAGCAGTACGAGCAGGCCATCCTTGAGTACGACAAGGTCGTCCAGAAGTACCCCAAGAGCGAGAAGGTTCCGAGCGCGCTCCTGAAGCAGGCCTTCGCCTTCGACGCGCTGAGCGATCCGGCGGACGCGCGGATCCTCCTGAAGAAGATCCTGCGGGAGTACGCCTCCTCCGATCAGGCGGCCATCGCCAAGAAGAAGCTGGACTCGCTCGGAGAGTGACGTGACCCCCCGGAGGAGAGCGCTGCTGGAGGCACTTCGGGACGAGGACGCCTCCGTGCGCGCGAGCGCCTCGGAGGCGCTCGACCGGCTCGACGTCCTCGAGGGTCTCCCGGAGTTGCGTGGCCGCCTGCGACAATTGGGAAAGCTCGATTGGCTGCGCTTGCTCCGTTCCCTCGTGGGCGTGCGCGACGTGGAGTGCCTGAAGCTCGCGCTCGGCTCCCTGGCGCACCGGGAAGAGGACGTCCGCCTGGCCGCCCTCGACGTGGCGGAGGCCTACTCCGACTGGAGGGCGTCGGCCTCGGTGGCCGGGCGGCTCTCGGATCGGAGCGCGCTCGTCCGCGCGCGCGCGGTGGAGGTCCTCGGAAACCTGGGGGACCGCCGGAGGGCCGGGGAAGTGGCGGCCTTGCTGAAGGATCCTGATCCGGCCGTGGTCGCCGCCGCGGCCGGCGCCCTCGGCCTGCTCGCCGAGGCGAGCTTCGAGCCCGCCCTCCTCCCGCTCCTGGCGCACCCCGTGCCCGCCGTCCGGGCAGCCGGTGCGGCTGCTCTCGGGCGAATGGGGCTCAGCCTGCAGCCAGAGCCCGGAGCACCTGCGCCGGGTCGACCCGACGAACGAGCGGATTGATCCAGGCGGCGATCTCCTCGCGCCGAATGCGCCGCAGGGGTCGCTCCTCGGCAAGAAAGTCCTTCCCGTCGCTTCCGGAGACGATCTGCGCCTCCACCGGTTCGCCGCCCTCCAGGCGCGAGATGACGCCGACTTCCCCGGTCGAGAGCCGAACGAGGGTGCCCGCCGGGACCATGCCCATCACCGCGACGAAGGCTTCCGAGATGTGGGGCGCGAGCTCGGCTCCCTGGGCGGCGGCGATGACCCGCATGGCTTCCGGGAGGGCGCGGGGAGGGCTGTAGGAGCGGTGGGTCGTCATCGCGTCGAAGATGTCTGACGCCGTGATGATCTGGCTCAGGGGGTGGAGCCGGTCCTCGGACCGGACCGGATAGCCGCCGCCGTCGTAGCGCATGTGGTGTTCGAAGACGAGCTGGGGCACCGGGTCCTGGATCGTCGGCATGTGGCCGAGGATCTCCCGGCCGTGTACGGGGTGCCAGCGAATGAGGGCGAACTCCGCCTCGGTCAGTCGGCCCGGTTTCCGGATGATCTCCACCGGAGTGCGCGTCTTTCCGATGTCGTGAAAGAGCCCGCCGATCCCCAGCGCCTCGAGCTCGTCCCTGGCGAGGCCCAGATGCTGGCCGAGCGCCAGCGTGAGCACGCACACGTTGACGCTGTGGCTGAACGTGTAGCGGTCATAATCCTTGATGAGGACGAGCCCCTGGGCGAGTGTGGGGCTCTCCTGGAGGAGATCGTCGAAGGCGGCCACGCACTGCCGGGCGTGGGTCGGGTCCGGGACCCTGCCCTCGTCGATCTCTCGAGCGGCGTCCTCGAGGGCGCCGATCGCGTCGCCCCGCAACTGGACGCCCCGCTCCCACCCGCTCGGGTCCTTCGTAGTGAGCGAGATGTGGAGGCCGGACCACTCCTCGCCGGGGACGCTCCGGAGCCACTCGCAGAAGCACGCCACCTCTGCCGCGCAGAGCTGCGGAGCGAAGAGCGCGCCGTGGATCCCCTTGGCGGCGAAGCGGCCCTTCAGGTCCTCCGCGAGCGCGCTCTCCTGCAGGAAAGTCACGTCTCCCGCGACCAGATAGCCGTCGGCGATTCCGAGGAGAACGGGCTCGCGGACCGAGAAGACCTGCCCGAGGGCCCGTTCCGTGGCGTCCTGGGCGGCCCGGATGGCCCCGTGCCCGGCGGGATAGAGGCCCTGGACCTTGAGGAGCGAGACCACTGCCTTCAGCAGCGCCTCCGCGTCGGCCCGGCTGAGCCGGGCGTTCATGGGCATCGGGGTCTCCCGGCCGGGCAGGGGGGCGCCGCGGCTCGGCGAGGCCCGAGGCGTTCCAGTGCTGCCGCGGCCGCCTGTCCGCCGAGAGCCGCCAACGCCTCCAGCGCCGCCACCTGGAGCGCTTCCCAGCGGCGGCGGTGGAGGAGCGGCCTCGTCCGGGCCACGGCCTCCAGCCGCTCCGCGGCCTCGGGCAGGCCCGTCCGCCCCAAGGCGCGGAGGATCGCTGCCCTCAGCTCCCAATCGGGCGAGCTCTCGTAGCAGGACCAGAGGGCGTCCAGCATCTCGGAGGAACGGCGGCTCGCCGCCGCGTCCACCGCGGTGAGCCGCACCGCGGGCTCACGATCGGCGAGGAGCCCGACCAGGAGCCGGTCTGCCTCGGAGCCGGGCAGTCGCGCCAGGGCCCGCGCGAGCTCCCGGCGGATGCGGTAGTCCGGGTCGTCCGCCAAGCGACCCAGCGCCTTCACGGCCTCCCCGGAGCCGACGCCGCCGAGGACGGTGACCATGTTCCGAACTACGTACCAGCGCTCGTCCTGGAGCATCTTTACGGCGACGGGTACGACCGGCTCGCCG
>JACRCS010000835.1 GCA_016218905.1 Deltaproteobacteria bacterium | reverse complement strand
GTCTACGGCCTCAGCAAGGCGGCGGCAGGGCGCTTGCTCTCCACCTTCGCGGTGGGGATGATCGTCGGGAGCCCGCTCCAGAGCTTCCTCTCGAACCGGGCTTTTCGGGGCCGCAAGCCGGCGATCCTCCTCGCCTCCGTCGTGACCCTCGGGCTGACCGGTCTGCTCGCTTTCGCCACGGATCGACTCTCTCTCCCCGCCCTGTACCTCGTCTGTCTGGGCCTGGGGATGTTCCCGGCTTCCATCGTGGTCGTCGGGTTCACTTCGGCCAAGGAGCTCTTCCCCGTTCAGATGGCGGGCACCTCCACCGGGCTCGCGAACGTCTTCCCCTTCGCCGGTGGGGCGGTCTTTCAGCCGCTGCTGGGTTATCTGATCGAGCGGCAGGGAAGGATCGGCGCGGCCTTTACGCTCTCCGGTTACCGTCACGCCTTCCTGGCCCTCTTTGTTGCGGCCGCCGCCGCCCTGGTGGCGGGCCTATTCCTCCGCGAAACCCTGGCGAAGGACACCTGAGGAAAACGAATGACCGAAGAACCTACCGGCCCGAACGGCCCCGGGAACGGGGCTCCGGACCGCGATGAAGCGCTGGCCGAGCTTCGGGCGCGTATCGACTCCATCGACAGTCGCCTGGTGGACCTCCTGGCGGAGAGGCTCTCCGTCGTCGAGTCGGTGGCCGCGGTAAAGCGCGAGCACGACCTGCCCATCTATCACCCCGCCCGGGAAGAGGACCTCATCTCACGCCGTCGCGCGCAGGCGCGGGAGGCCCGCGTCGATCCGGACCTGGTGGAGGACGTCCTCCGGCGGATCCTGCGGCAGTCGCGGGCGACACAGGCGGCGGCGCTCGCCTCGCGAGGCGTGAAGCCCGGGGCCGGCGTGCTCATCGTCGGAGGCGGGGGCGAGATGGGCAGGCTCCTGGCGGGTTGGTTCGGCTCGGCCGGGTACCGGGTCCGGGTGCTCGAGCGGGACGACTGGGAGCGGGCAGGGGAGCTCTGCCGGGGGATCGAGCTCGCGGTCCTCTCGGTCCCCATCCAGGTCACCGGGGAGGTGGCCCGCAGCCTCGGGCCGCACCTTCCCCGCGGCTGCGTGCTCGCCGACGTCACCAGCGTGAAGAGCGAGCCGGTGGCCGCGATGCTCGCCGCCCACGCCGGCCCGGTGCTGGGGCTCCACCCGATGTTCGGGCCCGGGATCAGGGGCCTCGACCGGCAGATCGTCGTCGCGACCCCGGGTCGGAACGAGGACGCCTGCCGCTGGGTCGTGGACCAGCTCGCGGCCTGGGGCGCGGTGATCGTCTGGTCCTCGGCCGAGGAGCACGACCGGATCATGGCCTTCGTCCAGGCCCTGCGTCACTTCGCGACCTTCGCCTTCGGCCAATTCCTCCACGAGAGCCGGGCCGACCTGCGCCGCACCCTGGAGGTCTCGAGCCCCATCTACCGCCTCGAGCTCGGCATGGTGGGCCGGCTCTTCGCCCAGGATCCGGAGCTCTACGCCGACATCATCTTCGCCACGCCGGAGAGGCGCGCGCTGCTGGCGAGCTACGTCTCGTCCGTTGCAGCGAACGCGGGCATGCTCGAGCGGGCCGATCGGGAGGCCTTCGTGGCGGAGTTTCGCCGGATCGCCGACTGGTTCGGCCCCTTCGCCGAGCAGGCGATCCGGGAGAGCAATTATTTGATCGAGAAGATGACGGAATTGTAGCGAATTCCGAATTCGGAATTCGGAATTGCTAGCGTCCACAAACGGGGCATCCCTGCATCCGCAGGGGCTTCTCCAGGCGCCCGCGCTCCAGCAACTGGTCGTCTTGGAAGATGGCGAGGGTAGGGCCGTCGGCGGTCAGTTGTCCTTCCCTCAGGACGAGCGTGCGGTCGCAGAGGTCCAGGACCAGGTCGAGGTCGTGGGTGGCGATGATCTTCGTGTGCTCGAAGGTCTTCAGGAGGTCGATGAGCTGGCGGCGGGCGCGCGGGTCGAGGTTGGAGGTCGGCTCGTCCATCACGAGGATGTCGGGGGACATGGAGAGCACGGTGGCGATGGCGGCGAGGCGCTTCTCCCCGCCGGAGAGCCGGTAGGGCGGCCGCTCCTTGAGGTGAAGCGCCCCCACCGTCTCCAACGCCTTTCGGACCCGCGCCTCCACCTCCTCGGCCGGGAGCCCGAGGTTCAGCGGCCCGAAGGCCACATCCTCGTAGACCGTGGGCATGAAGAGCTGGTCGTCCGGGTCCTGGAACACCATCCCGACGGTCTTTCGCACGTCGCGCACGGTCTCGGAGGTGAGCGGGAAGTCCCCGATCCGAACGCGCCCCTGGCCCGGGGTCAGGTAGCCGTTCAGGTGGAGGAGCAGCGTCGACTTGCCGGCGCCGTTGGCCCCGACGAGCGCCACCGACTCGCCGTGGGTGATGCGGAACGAGATCCCCCGGAGCGCCTGCGTGCCGTCGGGGTACGCGTAGCGGAGCTCGTTCACCTCCACGATGTGGTGACTCATCCGAGGATCCTCAGGATCGCCTCGCCCGCCAGGCGCGGCGCGTCATAGAGCCGCAGGAAGAGAAAGACGGCCGTCCACCCGGCCGCGAAGGTCACGTCCGACGCCCGGAGCCGCAGCGCTCTCGGTGAGCGGATCTCGCCTTCGAAGCCCCGGCAGAGCATCGCGAGGTGGATCCGCTGGGCCCTAGCCATCGTCCGCAGCAGGAGCTGTCCCGCCAGGCTTCCGAAGACTCGCAGCCCGAGCCCTCTCTTTCCGAAGGAACGTAGCGCCCGGGCACGGGCGAGCCGGCCCGCCTCCTCACCGAGGACGAAGAGATATCGGTAGAGGAAGAGGAGCTGCAGGGTGAAGGCCCGGGGCAGCCCCAGGCGGTCGAGCGCGAGGCAGAGGCCGTTGAAGCTCGTAACGGCGATGAGGACGACGGCCGTGGCCACGGTGAGGCAGAAGCGCAGCAGGAGCGAGCCGAAGGAGATCCAGCCGGAGGAGACGAGGACCGGGCCCAGGGCCAGGGCCGCGCGCCGGTCGAGGAGGGGATTGAAGATCCCGAGCAGCACGGCAAAGGGCGCGACGGCGATCACCTTCCGCACGACGACCCGGAACGGCACGCGCCCCGCCGCGCCGAGGGCGACGGGAAAGACGAAGTAGGGGAGCAGTCGCGTGAGCTCGTGGGGGCCGATGGAGACTACGCAGACGAGAAACGCCAGCGTCGTCAGCAGCTTCGCACGCGGATCGAGGCGGTGCACGGGCGTGTCCTGGCGGGCGAGGCGGTCGAGGTGCTCGACGTCGAAGAAGGCGGCGTCGAAGGAGACCACTACGTGAGCCCGCGGCCGGTGGTCGTCGTGACGAGCTTCCCGTGCTTGACACCCTTGGTGCCGATGAGCTCGTTCGCGAGCCGCTTCACCTCTCCCGCCCGCCCCCGGACCACCACGACCTCGAGGCAGTGGTGGGCGTCCAGGTGGACGTGGAGGGCCGAGACGATGGCGTCGTGCCGGGCGTGCTGGTGCTCGGTCAGCTTGTCCGCCAGGTCCCGGGTGTGGTGATCGTAGACGAGGGTCACCGTGCCGACGGTCTCCTCGTCGCCGCGGGCCCACTGCTCCTCGACGAGGGCGTTTCGGATCAGGTCCCGGATCGCCTCGGAGCGGTTGACGTAGCCCTTCTCGGCGATGAGCGCGTCGAAGCGCTCGATCAGGCGCATGTCGGCCGAGATCCCGAAGCGAACGACGTCGGACAAAGGCGAGCTCTTTCTGATGAAAAGGCTGGGGAAGACGGCGCACATCCTATCGTGCGCCAGCGGCGTGTGGCCACTGTTTCTTCCGAATTCCGAATTCCGAATTCCGGATTCCGGATTCCGAATTCCGGGTTCAGTGTTCCAGGATCCTCTTCACCTCCATCAGTCGGAAGACTCCGCTCTTCGTGATGAGGCCGGTCAGGCGGTCGCCGTCCAGGACGACCAGCCGGGCGGCTCCTCCCGGACCCATCTTCCGCAGGGCCTCGTCGAGCGGCGTGTCGGGGCTCGTGACGAGCCGCTCGTCCAGGTCGCTCATCACCTGGCGCACGCTCGTGGTCCCTTGCTCGGCCTCGGGCACGTCCTTGACGAAGCGCAGGAAGACCATGCCCGCGACCCGGTCGTCCTCGACCACGGGAAAGCCCTTGTAGCCGTAGTGGAGGAAATAGCGCCCGATGAGCTCCCGGACCGAGAGGCCGGCCGGCACGGTCACCACGTCTTCCACCATCACGTCGCGGACCTTCATCCCGGCCACGAACTGCCGCACCACGGTCTCGCGGTAGCCGCTCTCGGCCGCCCCCATGAGGAACATGCCGATCAGGAGGGACCAGAGGCCCGCGATCAACGAGCCCCCGAGCACCTGCATCCCGCCGAAGACCAGCAGGAGCAGTGAAAAGCCCTTTCCCACGGCCGTGGCCGCCCGCGTGGCCCGTGAGAGCGAGCCGGTCTTCCACCACACGAGGGACCGCAGCACCCGGCCTCCGTCCAGTGGAAACCCTGGAATGAGGTTGAACACGGCGAGAGCCAGATTGATCGACGCAACGTAACTGAGGACGGCGGCCGAGAGGGAGTCCTGCGGGTTCGGGTGGGCCCGCCAGAGGAGCCAGAAGAGGCCGGAGAGGACGAAGCTGCTCAGGGGACCGACGGCCGCGACGGCGAGCTCGATCTTCGGGTCCTTGAACTCCGACGGCGAACGGGAGACGCCGCCGAAGATGAAGAGCGTGATGTCGGTCACCTCCAGGCCGATCCTCTTGGCCAGCAGCGAGTGACAGAACTCGTGGATGAGCACGGATAGAAAGAAGAGGAACGTCGCGGCGGCTCCGGCGGCCCAGTACGCCTGGGGCGGGTAGCCGGGGCGGCTCGTCGGCAGATAGCCGGCCGAGAGCGTCCACAGGACGAGGATGAAGATCACCAGCCACGAGTAGTGGAGGCGCACCTCGATTCCGGCGATCTTCATGATGCGAGCGCCGAGGTGTCCGCCGTCAGACGGGCTGCGCGCGCCTTGGTCGGAGCTCATGGGTCTTCCTCCGGGGGAACGAGCCTTACCTCCATGGGTATCAAAGAACGGCGACATGTCAAAGCTCGCCGGTCGGATATGTCTCCTACTCGCTCGGCTAATTCCCGTGTCCTCGCCTCGACCGCCGTAGGCGGCGCAGGTATCTTGCCTCCAGTGTTCGACCGCCGGTTCGGTGACGACCAGGGACGAGGATAGCGAGATGGACGGCGACGTGCTCAACGCGTTGACGAGGCAGGAGTGGAACGCGGCGTACTTCATCGGCCTCGAAAGGATCTTGAAGGGCGAAGAGACGGGGAACGTGGCCGTTCAGGTGGCGGTCGGCCTGCGGGAGCTCCAGCGCTCCGGCCACCACTTCGCGCGGCTCCGGGAGGACTCCGCGCGGGGCCTCTGTCAGGCACCGGAGGTGCCGGCTGAGCGGGAGCACGATCGCGCCTCCCGCGAGATCCTGGCGGGGAGCTTCGACCAGATCGGCCGCGCCCGGGAAGCGCTCGCCTGGTTCGCCGAGACCTCCCTCGCGGACAGGGCCGGGTGGCTCCACGGTCTCGTCGGGCTCTACGACCGGATTCATGGGGGCGCTTCCGGTGAGCGGCTCACGCGCCGCCCGCCGGGGGGAGCTCCGTGGCGACACGCGGGTGACGGATGCGCTCTCGTGGAGGCGACCGGCTGAAGGCCGAGGAGCTGCTGGAGCGACGTTTTCCCATGGCGTGATGCTTCCTCCCAACTCGCGCGACCCCCTCCACCCCAGCCGCGTGCTCGGCCCCGACTCGGCCAACGCGGCCACTCCCGAGAGGACTCCATGGCGCCGAATCCCTTGAACGCTTCCGCGACCTTCCCCTGCACCGAGGACCGGCAGGACGCCTCCCTCTGGGTGCCTTGCCTCTCCGCCGCCCGAGCCAGCGGGGTGCCGGTCGGCCAGGCCGCTGCGTGCTGCGACTCGGAGATGGGCTGCACCTCGTGTCCGGAGCTCGAGACGGTCCCGAAGGGAGGTCCGCGGAAGAGGGCCGGCCGGGGGAGGTCCGCACGGCGGAGCCTGGGCTCTCCGTCCGGGACGGCCTGACGGCGAGGCCGACGGAGGCGAGGGGGCGGCAGCACCGCGGCCGAGGACCGAAGGGGTAAAGGTTGCGGGCGAGGATGTCGGAAGTAGCTTTGGGGGGGGCTTCCTATACAGAGCGTCACAATTGTTTGCGCATCTGCCCCTGAGCGTAGGGTGGGGCGTTCCGCCGCAGGCGGGTTGCCCCACGCGTGGGCGAACCTCGCTGCGCGAGAACCGCCCACCCTACGGCAACTGCGAAAGGGTCGTCATGCTGAAGCGCGAGGCCGGTCGCGAAGGAGGGCTGTTGGACCCGACACGGCTGAGCCGGCGGGAGTTCCTGCGCTACAGCGCCTGCGGCCTGAGCGCCATCGCTTTGGGCGGCTGCGGCTTCGGCGGAGCAGGAGGCGGGGGAGGAGGCGGGGGGACCCCCGTCCAGGTCGACCTCCGGATGACCGACGCGCTGGTCGAGATGGTCGACAAGACTCCGGTGTACCACTGGGTCTTCGCGAGCGCCGCCGGAGCGAGGTTCCCGGGCCCGGTCGTCTTCGCGTTCGCGGGCTCGCCGGTGACTTTCACGGTGACGAACGCGCTGGACGAAGTGCACGAGTTCCGCGTCGTCGGTGCCGGACCCGGGGGCGGGAATGCGGACACCGGCCCCCTCCAGCCCGGGGCCACCGGGACGATCACGGTGAGCCCCCTGGCCGGGGTCTATCCCTATTGGGACCCCCGCAACGCACCCTTCAACCGGCTCATGGGTCTCTACGGAGTCCTCGTCGTACTGCCCGGTGTGGGCAACACGCCGTACTCGAACCCGACCCCAAACGTTCAGGCGCTCTTCAACGCCCTGGGAGTGGAGGAGCCCTTCACCCCCGGCACCGAGGGGTGGATCGCGGTGCGGCCGGAGACGGTCCCCCCCAACCCGGAGCTCCCGCCGGACCTGGAGCCCTTCCTCTATCGCACCCGCCTCTGGGTGATCCAACAGGTTGACTCCCGGTGGAACGCGCGCGTGGAGGCCGGAGAGAACGCGGAGCCGGGAGGCATCACGCCCGCGGAGTTCATCGACGGCTTCGTCCCGGACTACTTCATGATCAACGGCAAGAGCGGCCAGTTCTCGAGCCACGACCACGCCACGCTCCTCGAGGGGTTCATCGGCGAGCCCCACATGGTCCGGATCGTGAACACCGGCCTGCAGATCGCTTCTCTGCACCTGCACGCGAACCATTTCTACGTGACCGCGGTGAACAATCACGTGATGGAGAACGTGGCGGCCATCGACACCATGACGCTGCCGAGCCACGAGGCCGACGCCTCGGACCCGACTTTCGGTGGGGGCGTAGACCTGGCCGGCGGGCTCTTCCTCTCCGGCGGCAGCCGGGTCGACTGGCTCGTGCCGTTCATCCGGCCCCCGGACATCCCGAACGACCCCACCCGCCAGCGGCCGCTCCGAGAGGTCATCCCGAACGAGTTCCGCTTCGTCCTCGGGGGCGTCCCGCAGTCCCCCCTCAAGTACCCGATGCACGACCACATGGAGCCGTCGCAGACGACGACGGGGGGAAACTATCCCAACGGGACCCTGACGGACTTCATCTTCCTCGGGGACAAGGACAAGGTGCCCTTCCCCAAGCCCGTCGTCTGAGCGATTGGACTGACGAGGAGGGGCTCGGCCCCTTCGAAAGGGAGATACCATGGCCGAGTTTACGCTTGCCCGCGGCGAGGTCCCCCTCGGGGAAGAAGCCGAGTTCCTCAAGGTCGTCTGCCCGCCGGCCTTGCCGGGCACGAACGCCATCACCGACACCGTCGATCTCCCGGCCGACCCGCGCATCTTCCAGCGGGGGATCGACGTGATGATCGACCTTCCCCTCCCGCTGAACACCCAAGCCCGTGTCCGGGCGGGAAGGAAGGATGCTGTCCCGCTCTGGATCATCCAGGATCTGGCCGTCGGCGACGCCGGCAGGACCTTCCCCTCGCCGACGATCCGGAGCATCGAGGACGAGACGGTCCAGGTCTTCACGCAGTTCTTCCTCAACGTGCACACGATCCACTGGCACGGCATCGAGCCGACGCCGATGAACGACGGCGTCGGCCATACCTCGTTCGAGAGTTCGGCCTCGTTTCCCTATTCCTTCGCGACTCGCGTGCCGGGGACGTTCTTCTACCACTGCCACAAGAACACTGTGCTCCACTTCGAGATGGGGCTCTACGGCATGCTCATCGTCGACCCCAGGAACACGAACCCGGCGCTCTTCCCCGGACTCAATCCTCCCTTCATCGACGGACAGCCGGGGCTCTATTCGGCCGACCTGACTGCCTTCCCGCAGTTCGCCAACGCGGACCGGGTCAACCATCTCGTCCGCTACGACGCGGAGGCGATCTGGGCGGTCGACTCGATGGACTCCCTCTGGCACGAGTTGCAGCACGACGCCTTCATGCAGCAGTGCGACGCCAACGACCCAGCGAACCCCGCCACCTTCCAGGTGGGGTTCCTGAACGACTTCCGCCCCGACATCTTCGTCATCAGCGGCATCGTCTCGGATCCGACCGTTGCGGGCGGAGACGTGGGGACGCCGATCCTAGCCCCTCCCGTCGCCCTCACGATTCCCCTCGGCGGGACCGGCCTCATCCGGTTGCTCAACGCCGACTACCTGCTCCACGAGACGATCATCGGGACCGACGTGGTGGTGGTCGGGGCGGACGGCTACCCCTTCGGGGCGAGAGGCCCTGTCGGTCGCGGCCCCAACCGGTTTTCGTCTGCCTTTGCGATCCGGGCCGGCCCACCGATTCGGACGACCTCGGCGCGCCGCTACGACCTGCTGGTCCACGGCGCGGCCGTGGGCGAGTTCCCGGTGACGATCAAGTACTACGACTGGATCCGGAATCCCGACACCGGGGGTGCAGTCCTCTGGCACACGGCGCACACGGTGATCCGCGTGGTCTAGACTCAATACTGTTCACTTAGCTGCCATTTGCAGGTATCCTCTCTTCGCACCCGATGGAGAGGAGAGACGCAATGGCCCGTACACTCGCGGAGTTGCCCAGCGGAGCTCGTCTGACGGACTACATCAGCCTCGGGGTGATCGCT
>JACRCS010000834.1 GCA_016218905.1 Deltaproteobacteria bacterium | reverse complement strand
GGGCTTCCGCAACGCCGACACCGCCCTACATGAGAGGCAAGGGCTTCGCCTTTCGAGTCGGGACCCGTGAAGAGCTAACCGGCTTGGGCCAGCTCAATACCAGTACCTTCGAAGCGTCCGGGGTCTTGGTTGTGCCAGACACCCATCTCCTGGGTTTGAGCAACGCTTCGAGCATGAAGGCCCACAAGCTGCCCATCGTTCGCGTAGCAAGGGGAAGGGGGAGCGAACCACATGCGATCAACGGTTCCATCCGCGTGGAGCCGTACCCTGGTCTCAAGTTCGCTCTGTGGCCGGAGGAGATGCTGATTGAGTACTGGCGTGGGGGCTCCGATGACATCATCTTCTCGCATGCACTCGGTGATCACGCCCTTCCCCTGCTCTGGTCGTTTCTGCCGGGAAGCGTGCTCCACGGTGCGCTGCTCTCGTCGGGACCATGGGCGGTCGGTGTGCTCGGTGTGTCCGGAGCTGGTAAGTCGACCACCACGGCAGCCTGGATAGCTGCGGGTAGGTCCTTTTCTGGCGACGACTGGTTCCGAGTGGAGCTGCGTTGCGGACGCGCCGTCGCGATTCCGTCCCACCCGGCGCTACGACTCTCGCCGGAAAGCGCTATCTTGGCGGGCTTCGACATCGAGGGCGCTCCCGCGACCCCTGCGATCAGACAGCGCCTGTGGTGGACGTTTCCGGAGGACGGGCCCCACTTCTGCGCGGAAACCCGAGCCGTCGCCGCCATCGTGTCGATCGAACGTGTGGAACGTGCAGCCCCGTTTTCAGTTGCCAGACTCAAGCCCGGGCAAGCCCTTATCGCGATGCTCGCTTCCCTTCGCGTTCCCCTCGAGCCGATCCCTCTGCTCTGGCGCAAGCAGCTCGTTGTCCTTCAGAGCCTTGCCGACGGAACGCCCGTTCTGCGCGCTTTCGTGCCCGAGGGCGCAGGCGGCCTCTCCACGCTCGTGAGTTTTCTTGCCCAATTGACGGGACAGGTTGGCGATGCACTCGGGATCTCCGGGACGAGCGTGGCAGAAGAAAGCGGTCAGGCGCCCCCGGCGGTTGATGCGGTGGCGCTGGGCGCCATGGACCGCTGAGCGCCCTCCACGCCCCTCATCTCGAGCCAGATCGCCAGAGCGAGAAAGCGCAGGAACCGCCCCTGCTCGCCCCAGTACGCGTCGATGCTGTCGTCGGCGACGAAATCGCTCGCGTGTCGGAGGGAGTTCTCATCCAGGAACCTGGGATAGGCGAACAGGAGGTTTGTTTGGGCGCCCATCGCGCGCGCCAGGAAGCCACTGTAGTGAACCGGGCACCAGGACTCCACGAAGCTGGGAGGGAGAAGTCCCCTGGCTGCCACCGCCAGCAGTCTCTTCCGGTCCTTCGGACGCTGGAGGTGACGCGGATGCGTTCGGAAGGCGAGCTCGGCCATCTCCCGGTCGAGAAACGGCTCGGAGTACGTGATACCGAACCTGGCGGCGGCCTGTTCGCGACCCTCGTAGATCCCGTGGCAGAACTCGACGAGCATCCTCTCCCGACGAGCCCAAGTCCAAGTGGAGTAATTGCCTCTGCCCCGCCGCCTATCGGCGACGATGGCTCCGAGAGCCCTGAGTGCCCAACGCGGCCCATGATGGAGCGCGGTCAGGAGGCGTCGAGCCGAATGCGCGATTCCGGCGGCGAGCGGGAGATCCCAGGGGGAGATCTGGGTCTCGGTGAAATGCCAGAAGCTATCTCCCCCTATTCCTCCGACGAACGTCCCGATGCCCTCGCGGGCTCCGATTTCGAGCGGTGGTAGAACCCCTGGCCCCGGCAGCCCGAGAGGGTGGTCGCAGAACCGTAGCAGGCGTCGTATCTCCGCACCGAGGTCGTCGCAGGAAACCTCATACGTGATGTGGCGGAGACCGAGGTGCCTGGCCACCTGTCGGGAGCGCTCTGTCTCGTCGACCGGATGGCCCGGCGCAACGTGCGTCAACGCGGTTGGCTTGGGGCCAAACCTGACGCGAAGCTCCGGGTCAGAGACGCTCGTAGCCGCGACGTATGTGGAATCAAGCCCCCCACTCATGAGGAAAGCGGGCCGATTCAGGCGACGTCGACGAACGGATCGCCGTAAGACCTCGGGTATCAGTCGTGAGACGGTTTCCGGCGTGAGGCTCTCGTCAATGTGGCGAGGTGGCTCCCATGGCTGCCAGAAGGCCTCCCCAGTGGTTGAGATCTTCTGAACCTGCCCAGGAAGCACTCGGTGGATTCCCCGGATGACAGTCTCCCACGGCCTCTCCGGGGCTGTCCCGGCGTCGAGGAGCATACGGAGGTGGTCGTACTCGAGCTGCTGGCCTCCAGGCCGTGCGCGCAGAGCCTGCCTTGCCTCCGTCGCTGCGATGATTCGGTGACCTGTTCGGCTCCGGAAGAGCGGCTTCGTCCCGAACGAGTCGCGCCCCAGATACAGGTGTCCGGAACGACCGTCCCACGCGACGAAGGCGAACTCGCCGTCAATCTCGGAGAAGGCGCCCTCACCCGCTTCGAGATACCGGGATAGGAGACGCTGAGCGCTTGCCGGGTGCTCGGGTCCGAACAGGTAGCCATGCACGGCGACCGCGACGCCATCTTCTACGGCCAAGGGGTGCTCTTCGTGGATCCAACTGCGCGCGATCAGCGAGATTCCCGGCCCGTCGAACGCCGAAGGGATGCCTCGATGCGCCTCCGGCTCGCTGATGGCGAGCGCAGAGCCCTTGCCAGGGTCGGCGCCGCTCAGGTCGATGACAGCGACTATCCCACCCATGCCCAATTCCCCACGCGCCGAAGGGGTACGCTCTCACGCGGCGACCTCAGCATGCCGCTGGCATCGTCCAAGCTCTCGATGAATGGCCTGTTCATCGCGCTGCGGCGTTGGATGGTTGGTCGGACGGGCTCGATGTGGCCGAATCGAGCCTATTGAGGAACTCCTCGACGTCGACGACAGCAGTTCCTTCCGACACATCGAACTCCGCCATCACGGCCGCAACCAGCCGAGCCGGGGAAGTCTCGCCTTCCAGCATCCTGGTCACAATGACGACCGCTGTCTCGTTGAGGGTGAGAATGCTCATTCCCCGCAGGTCCAGGAGGACTCCGGTGCCATCGGTGAGCCTCACCATCGAGTAGGGCTCTTCCTTCAGGCGCACCGCCAAGCGTCGAACGACCCGGTCGGGCGCACCGCTCTCTGCTTCGATGCTCACTGGAAGGCTCCTGGGCGTTTAGAGGGGGGGTCTGGC
>JACRCS010000013.1 GCA_016218905.1 Deltaproteobacteria bacterium | reverse complement strand
GTCTCCCGGTGCGCGACCTCTCGATCATCGCGGAGTTCGGCTCCACCGCCTCGATCAAGGAAGCCGTCAAGGCGGGCATCGGCGCCGCCTTCCTGCCGGAGGTCGCGGTGCGCGACGAGCTCGGGATGGGCCTCCTCCGCGCGGTGGAGATCGAGTCCTTTCCGCCCGTCGAGAGGGCCTTCTACGCCGTCCGGGACCCCCAGCGCCGCCCCTCCCCCGCCGCCGAAGCCTTCCTCGCCTTCCTCCTGGAGTCGGTCGGCGCCTGAGGCGGCGAAAAGACCCGGCCTGACAAACGAGGCGCCGAATCCCCAGTCAAGTCCCGCGCGCTCCGGCCGATGGTAGGAGGGTGATCCGCCGCGGGAGCGTCCGCGGAGCCGACGCGGACCCTCCCACCCCGGGTGCAAAATCCCTCGCCCATCTGGAGGAAGGGAATGGAGCGACTCCTCGCAAAGCTCAACATGTCCCAGAAGCTGATGATCTCCCCCCTGTTCGCCGCGCTCTCCGCGGTGGCGCTCGGGGCCCTCGCGGCGACGCAGCTCGCGAGCGCCTCCGGCCAAGGATCGGGTCGGCTCCCTCTGGTGCTGGTCCTCGCCGCCGCGCTGGCCGCCGTCAGGACGCTTCTCATCGGGTTCGCCGTGGCGCGCGTGGTGCGGTCGGAGCTGCGCCGGACCGGCGAGATCGTCGCCGTGATTTCGTCGGGAGACCTCACCACACGCGTCGAAAGGTTCTCGAGCGACGAGATCGGCGAGCTCGCCGAGCACTTGAACGCCTTCGTCGAGAGGCTCCGGACCGCGATGACGGAAGTCTCCGACGGAAGCAACCACGTCTCCGCGGCGGCGCTCTCGCTCCAGAGCTCCGCCGAGCGATTGACGGCCGGGGTGGAGGAAGCGGCTTCCCAGGTCAACGCCATGTCGACGGCCGGCCAGCAGATGTCGTCGACCTCCTCCGAAATCGCCCAGAATTGCGGGAAGGCCGCCAAGAGCGCCGACGACGCGAACCGGGCGGCCGTGGGAGGAGAGGCGGTCATTCGGCAGGCCCTCGAATCCATGGAGCGCATCCAGGAGACGGTGGACGGGGCCGCGGGCGTCATCCGGGGCCTGCGGGACCGCTCCGAGAAGATCGGAGAGATCGTCAGTCTCATCAACGACATCGCGGACCAGACGAGCCGGCTCGCCCTCAACGCCGCGATCGAAGCGGCCCGTGCCGGAGAGCACGGCAGGGGCTTCGCGGTGGTCGCCGACGAGGTCCGAAAGCTCGCGGAGCGAACGACCCGCGCGACCAAGGAGATCTCGACGACCATCCTCGAGATCCAGTCGGAGACCCAGAAAGCCGTGGGATCCATGGAGCACGGCGTCGGCGAGGTCCAACAGGGAGCGGCCGAGGCTCGCGAATCGAGCGACGCACTCCAGGACATCCTGGCGCAGATGAGCACGGTGCACACGGAGATCGGTCAGATTGCGGTGGCTTCGGAGGAACAGACGGCCACGACGAACGAGATCGCACTGAACATCCAGCAGGTCTCCGCCGTCATGCAGCAGACGGCGAGGATGCTCGAGGAGAATACCGCGGCGTCTTCCGAGCTGACGGCGCTCTCGGGCCAATTACGCAAGCTGGTGAGCCAGTTCCGGGTTGCGACCCGGGAAGACGCGAAGGCGATGGTCCAGAAAGCCGTCGCCTACATCCAGACACACGGGAAGGAGGCCGCCCTGAGCGAGTTCAGCAACCAGCGGGGCGCCTTCTCGAAGGGCGAGCTCTTCGTGTACGCCCAGGACCTCACCGGGACCGTCCTCGCCCACGGCGGAACCCGTGCCATCATCGGCCAGAGCCACTTCGATCAGGCCGACCGCTCCGGGAGGTACTTCGTCCGGGAGATGATCCAGATGGCGAAGCAGGAGGGTTGCGGCTGGGTGGAGTACGACTGGTTCAATCCTGCCACGGGTAGAGTCCAGCCCAAGATGACGTTCGTCCAGAGGGTCGACGACTACTTCGTGGGCTGCGGCGTCTACAGGTGACCGAAAACTGCTAATCACCTCAATGCGGCTTCCGGCTCTCCGCCTGGGCCCCGAGCCTGGAACCGCGCAGCTCCTTGAGCTCCTTATCGATCCGGTCCCGCAGCGCTCCCGGCTGCAGCTTTGCCAGGGCCTCGCGGTAGTGCCGGACGGCGAGCTCGTGGTCGTCGCGGGTGCGGTAGTAGTCCCCCAGGAACGCGTGGGCTTCACCCTCCCGGCCTGCCTTCCCGAAGGCCATCCCGCGCCAGTAGTCGAGCTTCTCCCACGGCAACTCGGGTTCGAGCCGGCCGAGGTCCTCGTACACTGCCAGCGCCTCCGTCCCCCGATCGGCCTCGAGATATGCCCACCCGAGCTCGGCCAGGGCGGGCGCCGTCGCCCTTCCGTCGCGGCGGAGCCCCTCCAGGAGTGCGACGGCTTCCGCCGTGCGGCCCTGGCGCAGCCACACTGACGCCTTCTCGTGCCGGATCTCCGCGTCTTCCGGCGCGACCTTTTCCGCCGCCGCGAGCTGCTCCAGGGCCTCCGCGTGGCGCCCCAAGGCCTTGAGGAGCACGGCCAGCCCGAGCCGAGCATCCGCGCTCTCCGGATACTGCCGGACCCGGTCCTCGAACATCGAGAGCCCCCACGGCCTCGGGTCCTCCACCAGTACCCGCGCCTGGGCGCGCCAGAGCGGCCCAGGGCGCCGCCCCTCCGGGCGATCCTGCGGGGCTGGGGGCAGGGCCTCGGCCAGGTAGGCAGCCCGGTTCCCCGGGAGGGGGTGGCTGAAGAGGTACGCGGGAACGCCCTCGGGGGCCGGCGACTGGCGGTGGATCGTTTCCATGAAGCGCACGAGACCCCACCCGTCGTATCCGGCCGCCGTCATGGTGCGCAGTCCCCGCCGGTCCGCGTCCTCCTCGTCCGCACGGCTGTACTGGAGCATCTTCGTCTCGGCGCCGGCCAGGGCGAAGCTCGTGACGGCCGCGCCCGCCTGGGGGCTCTTCGTGAGGAACGCGGCCGCGAGCACCGCCGCGAGCATGGCCACGTTGAGCTTGTTCGCGACCTCGACCCGCTGGGCGATGTGACGGCCCTCGACGTGCCCGAGCTCATGGGCGACGACGCCGGCGAGCTCGTCCTCGTCGCGGCTGAGGAGCACCGTCTGGGACGTGATGAAGATCTGTCCGCCCGGAACCGCGAACGCGTTGATGCGGCTGTCGCCGACCACGTGAAAGCCCGGCTCGAACTGGGGGTGTTCGATGGTGGAGGTCAGCCTCTTGCCCATCCGGGCGAGGTAGAGCGCCAGGTAGGGATCGTCGAGTACGCGAAATTCCTTGCGCACCTCGTCGACGACCTTCCGGCCGATGCTCCGCTCCTCGGACTTGCTGAGCAGGTTCAGCGGCGCAGCGGAGCTCGGGGTGCAGAGGCCGGTGAGGAGGCAGACGAGCGTAAGGAGGGCGACGGGCACCTTGGGTCGCGAACGCATGGAGCTCAACGATAGACCAATTCCGGGGAGGTGGAAAGTCAAAGGGTTCTCCTCCGCGCGGGCGCGTGATAGCATCCGTTCCTTCCTCAGGCCAGGCCCTGGAGCCCTCGATGCCCCACTCGGAAGTCTTTCCCTTCTCCGCCTTGGTCGGCCAGGACGAGATGAAGCTCGCCCTGGTGCTGAACGTCATCGATCCCACCATCGACGGCGTCCTCATCCGCGGGGAGAAGGGCACCGCCAAGTCTACGGCGGTGCGGGCCCTGGCGCAGCTTCTTCCCGACATACCGGTCGTCGCGGGCTGCCCCTTTCGCTGCCATCCCGAGCGGCCCTCCGAGATGTGCTCCTCCTGCCGGAGCCGCTTCCAGGCGGGCGAGCCGCTCGCGGCCGAGCTCCGGCGGATGCGGGTCCTCGACCTCCCCGTAGGGGCCACCGAAGATCGGGTCGTGGGCTCCCTGGACCTGGAACACGCGCTCAAGACCGGCGAAAAGCGCTTTGAGCCCGGCATCCTCGGCAAGGTACACCGGGGGATCCTCTACGTCGACGAGGTCAACCTCCTCGAGGACCACCTCGTCGACGTCCTCCTCGACGCCGCGGCCATGGGAGTAAACACCATCGAGCGGGAGGGCGTGTCCCACTCCCACCCCTCCCACTTCGTCCTCGTCGGCACGATGAATCCGGAGGAGGGCGAGATCCGGCCCCAGCTCCTCGACCGCTTCGGCCTCTGCGTCGACGTGGTCGGGATTCGCGACCCCGCGCTCCGGGTCGAGGTGATCAAGCGCCGGCGGCTCTATGAAGCCGAACCGCGCCGCTTCCGGAAGGAGTGGCGAGCTAAGGACGAGGAGCTCCGGGAGGCGATCGTGCGCGCGGAGGAGCTCCTCCCCCGCGTGCGGGTCGAAGACGACATGCTCGAGGTGATCGCCACGCTCAGCGTCGACCTGGGGGTGGACGGCCACCGGGCCGACGTCGCCATGGTGAAGGCCGTCGCCGCGGTGGCCGCCTTCCGGGGACGGACCGAGGTGACGGACGCCGACGTGCTCGAGGCCGCCGCCCTCGTGTACCCGCACCGGATGAAGAAGAGCCCCCTGGAGGAGAAGATCCTCAGCCGCGAGGCCGTCGTCCAGTCAGTCCGCCGGGCCCGGGAAGACCAGGAGAACCGGGCGGCCGCTTCAAAAAAAAAAGACCACTCCTGAGCGGTGACCGGCAGGAGGGCGACAGCGTCGTCCTCGAGGAGCGGGTCTTCG
>JACRCS010000855.1 GCA_016218905.1 Deltaproteobacteria bacterium | reverse complement strand
CGCAGGGCACAACCGGATCCGCGGCACGGTGATCCGTGCGCGGGGCGACCTCCTGCCGAAGCAGAGGGTTGCCCTGTTCGTCGCAGCGGGCGACGGGAGCCGCTTCAAACGGCTCTTCAGAGAAACCTGGAAGCGCATTCCCCTGGGATCCAGGCGCGCCCTGTGCAAGCTTTGGCGAAACATTCCCCCCGAATGGTCCCTTGCCCATCGAGTGGAGGTCGTCCTCGACGCCCCGTGCAACGTCAATGCAACGAGGCACCCGGACGGCTGGGCCTACGCGCGCTGCCACAGAGACCTTCCGTCGATCCATGGACGGGTCTTCTCGTTTTCCGGCCCCCACCTGGACGAAATGCCCGACGAGGAGGCCAGGGTCCTGATCGCGCACGAGCTCTGTCACGCTTGGTTGAGGGCCGAGGGTCGGTCTTTCCCGGGCGATGAGGCCGGGGGACGGGAGCATGCGGAGGTGTCCAGCCGTTTGCACGAGTGGGGGTTCGATGAGGGCGCGCTCCAGGCCTGGGCCGACTCCAGCGGCGAGGCGATCTGGCGGCGATACAAGACGGAGTCCGCCGACGAGCCGGATCCGGCCCGCTGAAGCCGCTTGCATGGCCCGGACGGGGCCGCCTCCCCGAGCACGACGAGCGGGTAGTCGCGCCTCGCGGTCTGCCCAGTAGGAGGGGACCCGGTGCTCATCGACTACGCCTCGGCGGAAGGGGCCATCGTGGCCTTCACCCGCTCCCTGGCCTTGAGCCTCGCGCCCAAACGCATCCGCGTGAACGCCGTCGCCCCGGGTCCCATGTGGACGTCTTCGGCCCCGGCGGCGAGTCTGACCGGTGAGAAGACGCCGCTCGGCCGGCCGGGCTACCCCGAAGAGGATGCGCCGTGCTACGTATTCCTCGCCTCCGAGGACTCTTCCTACATGACCGGACAGGTCCTCCACCCGAACGGGGGGCTGATCGTCAACGCCTGAGCGCACGGAAGACCGTCGGTCCTACTGGACGGGCGCGCCGTCAGCCGCCGGTGCTCCCCTCTGTCGCGAGTTGAGCAAGTTTGCCGCTCGCAGCTGCCTCACGACGGCCCCCGATCCTTTGAGGAGGACCTTATGAATCTCAGCACGAAGTACCTCGGCCTGGATTTGGCACACCCGCTCATGCCCGGCGCTTCGCCGCTGGTCGACGACTTGGACACGGTGCGACGCCTCGAAGACGCCGGCGCCGCGGCCATCGTGCTCAACAGCCTCTTCGAAGAAGAGTTGACGAACCAGCAGTTCCGCGAAGTCCAGGACGTCGAGGCGGCCGAGGAGACCTACGCGGAGGCGCTCAGCTATCAAACCCGCCGCGACGAGTACCAGCGCAAGGGAATCGGCTCGGATCAGTACCTGGAGCTCGTTCGAAAAGTGAAGGAGAGCGTTTCGGTTCCAACGATCGCTTCGCTCAACGGAGTGACCGTCGGCGGCTGGTTGGAGTACGCCTCCCAGTGTCAGGAAGCCGGTGCCGACGCCCTGGAGCTGAACGTCTACCTGCTGGCCACCGAACCGGACGAGACCGGCGCGACCGTGGAGGACCGGATCGTCGGGGTGGTGAAGGCGGTGAGGAGTACGGTTTCCAAACCGATCGCCGTGAAGATCTCGCCCTTCTTCTCGTCCATCCCGAATCTCGCCCGGCGCCTGAAAGAGGCGGGCGCGGAAGGGCTCGTGGTCTTCAACCGTCTCTACGAACCCGACATCGACATCGAGACCCTCGAGGCCCTCTCGAAACTGAAGCTCTCCGACTCCTCGGAGCTCCTCCTTCGGCTGCGGTGGCTCGCGGTCCTGTCGGGTCGCGTCGATCTCTCCCTCGGCGTCACCGGGGGAGTGCACACGGCGACGGATGCAATCAAGGCGATCATGGCTGGAGCGGACGGTGTGCAGCTCGTGTCGGCCCTGTTGAAGAACGGGCCCGAGCACCTGCGAAGTGTCCGCGAGGAGATGGTCCGTTGGATGGAGCAGCACGGGTACGAGTCGGTCGACGAGATGAGGGGCTCAATGAGTCTTCTCAAGTCGCCGGACCCCGCGGCCTTTGCCCGGGGAAACTACATGCGGATCATCCGAGGCGGGGTGAAGTGCGTGTAGGCGACTGATCCGTTATGGGTTTGGAAGGGCCGGTTCTTCCGATCGCACAGGACTCGAGGAGCGGCTCCTTCTCTCCGCCGTCGTACAGACACACCGAAAACCTGAGCTGGAGGCTCCTAAGATCTTCTCTGCCCCCGTCCGGTGCTCGGGATGGGAGGGAGGACTCATGGTTCGCACGGTGCTGGAGTTGCCGGATTCCGGTTTCTGTTGGGTGGACGTCGTGGAGCCCACGCCGGAGGAACTGGCCGCTCTCGGCGAGCGCTATGCTCTCCACTCGACCTCGATCCAGGACTGCTTGGAGCCGAAGCATCAGCCCAAGCACGAGCGTTTCGGCGATATTTCGTTCATCATCCTGCGGGCGTTCGACACCGGAGCGGAACCGAGCGCCGACACGATCCACCGGCTCACGCGCAAGGTCGCAGTCTTCGTCGGCCCGAAGTTCGTCATCAGCGTCCACCGGACCGAACTGCCGTGGATTCGGGACCTGCGGCTGACATGGAGCGAGCCGGAAGGGCGGTGCGGCAGCCCCGGTTTCGAGATCGCCACCGAGCTTCTCAGGCGTTCCCTGCTCTCGTACGAGGAGCCTCTCAATGACGACTTCGAGGCCCTCGAGGCGTGCGAGGGTCGACTCTTCGCACGGGAAGACCCGCCTGCCACGGTGCAGGAGCTCTATCTCCTCAAACGCCGGGGGTCCGCGTTCACGCGGGTCCTGCACCTCTCGAGATCGGCCGTCTCCGAACTCACGGCCCGCTCCGAGGAACATGCGCCCTTCCTTCAGGACCTGCGGGAGGCCGCCGAGCGCCTCTCCTCCGAAGCGGACCAACTGCTGGAGAACGCGACGACTCTCATGAACCTGCACATCTCGCTCGCCTCCCACCGGACGAACGAGGTGATGCGCGTCCTGACGGTCTTCTCCGTCTTCTTCCTGCCCCTCACCTTCATCGTCGGGACCTACGGGATGAACTTCCGCTTCATGCCTGAGCTCGAGTATCGCTACGGCTATCCGGCTGCCCTTGCTGGGATGGTGGCGGTCACCGGGGTCATCTGGATGTGGGCGCGGCGAAAGGGCTGGTTGGGCTGACGACCGGCGACCCTTGTAAAGGTGCAGATGGCTCTCACGTCAGGCGGACAGCTGCCGGACGGGCGCCGGCGCGCCTCACGTGCTCCTCGACGGCGAGGAGCAGCCCGGCCCGGCGGTACCTCTGGTCGACGACCGGCGGGAGCGCTCGGTCGAGGTGAGGGCGGGCGCGAAGCCCCGGTGAGGGGTTCTGCGGGACGAGCCCCCTGCGACCTGGGAGGCGGACTCGCGTGGAGGAGGATGCGGTTCGGTCCCTCCGATGCCTCACGATCTACTGGTCCGGCCAACAACAATCACGAAAGCGGGCGAGGAAGGCAACCATGGGGCTACTCCCTCTTCTCATCCGGGCTGCTCGATCCTGTAATCGGGCGTCGCAGAGGGTCATCGGCCTGATCGGCGCGCTCCTGGGCGTGATCGGCTAGGGCTCGGCGAAGTTCATCTCTTCAGGGTGATCATTTCGCTCGGGCGAAGTGTTAAGATGCCGCCGGCTGCAGTCGAAGCCCTTGGCCGCGAATCGACACCAGCCGCCTTCGCTCTGCGGTGACGGGAGACGGGAGGGAGCCCGGTTGACCAGCGACGCGCTGCTCCCGCAGCACGGAGGCTACCGAAGGCTCAAGAGCTTTCAGGTGGCCCAGCTCGTCTATGACCTCACGGTCCGGTTCTGCGACCGCTACGTCGACAAGCGCAGCCGCACCCGCGACCAGATGGTGCAGGCGGCGCGGTCGGGGGTGCAGAACATCGCCGAAGGGAGCCAGGCCTCGGGCACCTCGAAGAAGACGGAGCTCAAGCTCACCAATGTGGCAAGGGCCAGTCTCGAAGAGTTGCGGCTCGACTACGAGGACTTCCTGCGCCAGCGAGGGCTGCCGCTCTGGCCTCGGGACGACCCCCGCAGACAGAACCTGGTCGACCGCAGGTGCGCCACCGCCGATGAAGTGGCGAGGTGGGTGAGGGAAGAGCACGACCGTGGACAAAGTGGACCCCGTGGACAAAGTGGACCCCCTGGACAAGGTGGACAAGAACGGTCCACAACGTCCACGAAGTCCACGAAGTCCACACCCCCGTCGTCAACACCCCCGTCGTCGTTCCCCGAGCTCGCGGCCAACGCGGCCCTGGTGCTGCTGGCGGTCGCCTGCAGCCTGCTCGACCGCCAGCTCGCCGCGCTGGCAAACGCCTTCGAAACCGAGGGCGGCTTCACCGAGCGCCTCTACCGCGTGCGCTCCAGCCGTCGTCAGTCCACTTCGTCCACCAAGTCCACGAAGTCCACCTGAGGATCTTCCTTTGCTCGACGGAGCGCCGTATCGACACCGCCCGTGACTTCCTTGTGGGCAGGGTGCCCGACCCCAAAAGCCTCCGCGCGTCGCCGCGAGGCGGACCGGTTCGCTGTCTGCTTCCGCCGTGTAGCCGCGTGAGCCAAGCTGCACGTGGGCAGGAGGGTTCGACAAGGTTCGACAAGGGACCGCCGGGTTGTAGCCTCCTGACATTGCTCGGTCACGTGGTCATCTCGGCCCGGCGGCTGCACCGAGCGTTCGCGAAGGAGTGTCGAGCGTGGCTCTCACCACCCGAAGATAGACTCGACTCTCCTTCAGGATACGGAGGCGGATCATGGGACGAGTACGTTACGACAAGAAGGACCGGGTCGCGCTGGTGATCGTAAACGAGCCGGCTACGGTGAGCGCCTGGGACGGGGAGCTCAACCGCGAACTGGAGGAGGTCTGGGCAGATTTTGAAGAGAACCCGGACGTTGATGTGGCGATTCTGGGCGGTGAGGGAGCGGCCTTCTGCTGCGGCTCGGGTCCGCAGCAGGACGGGGCCCCGGAATGGCAACACCCGACGAGCACCGACGGGCCGCACCGCCGCCTACTCGGTGTCGGAGGCGGCCTCACCCGCGGACGACACCGCATCGCGAAGCCGATCCTCTGCGCCGTGGGCGGGCCCGCGCTCGGCAGCAGGTCGT
>JACRCS010000854.1 GCA_016218905.1 Deltaproteobacteria bacterium | reverse complement strand
CCGACGACCACCCAGTGAATCCCGTCGAGAGGGAGGGCCTCGATGGGCCCCAGCAAAGGCTCCACGCTGAGGAACCGGACGCTCGCTGGCACGGTCGTCAGGTCGCGGTCACGAAAGGCGTAGTCCTCGTTATCGACGCTCACACCCATCCAGATATCCGGTGGCCAGGGAAGCCGCGGTGCCAGGGTGGCGAGCCGCTCCGAACGTTTCGTCAGAATCTGGAAGCGATGCCGCGGCTCCGCTGCCATGACCTCGAAGACAGTCTGGATGTAGCTCTCGGGGACTTCCTCGTGGAACAGGTCGGACATGCTGTTCACGAAAACGAGCCGCGCCTTCTTCCAGGTGGACGGGAGGCGAAGGGCGTGAGGAACGAGACGAAGATCGAAGCCCTGCTCGAACGGGTGGCCTGCGACGCCGCGGAACCGCTCGGCGAATCTCTCCGCATAGCAGTTCTTGCAGCCGGGCGAGACTTTGGTGCAGCCTCGAACCGGGTTCCACGTTGCGTCAGTCCACTCGATGGGGCTCCGGTCGCTCATTGCGGTCAACCAGATCCTACTGGGTGTTGGAGGGCGGGCTCCCCCAACCGGTCAGGCCGGCGCCGGCTGCACCGAAGCCAGACCCCCCGAAGCCCCGACACGCTCGCGGCTGATCGTCGGCCCCGCGGCCGGTGGAAAGGCCGCCGGCGCCCCGCGGCGCCGACCTGGATCGCCTATACCTGCGGGCCGCTATCGAGGAGGGCGCGCGTGGCGGCGACGAGCCCTGGAAGCTCTTCCTGCACGGCGTTCCAGATCACGTCGACGTCCACGCCGAAGTACTGATGCGCCACTACGTCGCGCATACGAGCCCAGCCGCTCCAGTCGACGTCCGGCCAGGCCTCGAGGATTTCGGGCGGCAATCGCTTCACCGCCTCTCCGATGACCTCGAGATTTCGGACGACGGCATCGCGCGTCTTGCGATCCCCTTCCAGGTCCCGAGAGGTCTGCCCTCGGACAAAATCGGCGATAGCGTCGGCCGCGTCGAGGATGTCCCGAAGGTAGAGCTCAGACGAGCGGGACATCGATCTTCTCGGCCAGTATCCGACTCCGGATCGCGGGCTTGACGGCCTCCTCGATGACGAGGTCCACACGCCGGCCCAGCAAGCCCTCGAGGTGCCTCAGCAGGCCCACATACGCCCGGAAGGTCTTCCGTTCGAATGCCACCAGAACGTCGATATCGCTCTCGGGCGAGGCTTCGCCCCTCGCCGCAGACCCGAAGAGTGCAAGGCGCCGGACACCGAACTCGCGGAGCGCTTCGCGATCTCGCCCGAGGGCCTCCAGTACGCCTTCACGGCTTAGCCGGGTCATGGTCACGACGGCGTCCATTCCGTAAGGATACTCGCGGACGTTCGTCCGGGACTTGCCGCGGTCGTAGACACCGTCGAGCACGGGCACCCACCGGACACCCATCTCGCTCTCGGTGTCATTGGCGCTCGGGAAGGTGACCAGCCGGCTTTCGTAGAAACGCGCGTTCGAGAAGGCGATCAACCCCGAGCATCTTCTGCGGCAGGACCGTGGAGCAGGCCGCGAGGACGCTCTCGTAGTCCGGCTGCTCCGTCGAATCGTCCGCCTCCTCGTCCCCGTCACTGTCGTCGACCTGGCTCGCCTGGAAGAAGGATGTCGGGGGCAGCTGCTTCTCGTCTCCGGCGACGACGAGCTGGTTTCCACGCATGACCGCGCCGATGGCGTCCTCGGTGAAGATCTGCGACGCCTCGTCGAAGACGACCAGGTCGAAGTGGATCGGCGAGTCCTTGAGGAACTGGGCCACGGAGAGCGGCGACATCAGGAGACACGGTATGCCTCGGGATGATCGTGTAGGCCTGGGCGATGAGCTTGCGGAGCGGGATGTGCTTCCGGCGCTTCGCCGCCTCCCGGCGGATGAGTCCGACCTCGCCGCCGTTGCCGTCGGTCGTCCGGTCGCCCACCCGATCGAGGATTCGCGCCGGGCCGGACCGCAGGAACCGTTTCTCGAGGCTGCGGAACTCCTGCACGAGGGTGTCCTGGCGCCGTCCGTCGAATCGCTGCAGGACCGGAACCCGGGCGCCCTGCGCGTCGATCCAGCCTTGCAGGATGCTGCGCCGAACCCCGCTCCGGAACTCTTCCGCCGAGAGGCGCGGGTCGAAGAGCACCGCGACGTTGCGGTGGAACCCCGCGGAGCGCAGCTCCTCCTCGGCACGGGCGACGGCGAGGACGTCGTCGACCTCGTCGAGACTCCCCCGCATGGCGGCGAGCTTCGCCTCGAGATCCTCGAAGGAGATCCGGACGATGGACTGCGCTGTCGCCAGAGGCCCCTTCTCGACGCGTCCGACGAGGACGTCCCGCGCCGCCGAGAATCCGGCGAGCGCCCCCTCAAGGAGGTCGCATTCCGGGATTCGGGGTGCGGCTTCTCGCCAACGCTGTACGATTCGACGGGCTGAGGACATTCCGCGGTTATCCGCTGCCCGCTTCTCGCGACCGCGAGTGTCGCTGATCCTCGAATCGGCCTGGAGGTGAGGGATGAGAGCAAGTGCCGCCGTAACAGGTTTCGTGCTGATGATGGTACCGACCTTCGCTCTTGCGCAGGGCGAGATACCCCACCCCCCTTCTGCTCGGGCGTTCGAGACAAGAGCCGGGGAGTGGCGGGTAGCCAGGGGCGGGGTTGCCGCTGGCCTTGCGGCCGTCAGCCAAGACGGGACTCTCGACACGAGTAAGTTCGCCAGCGTGTTGTCGGCGGTGTCTGACGAGAAAGGATTGACGGTTCGGGGGGCCAAGGAGAGCCAGCTCTACACGGCCGCGAGTCCTTCCGTGGTACTCGTCGTCACAAAGACGGGGCTTGGGTCAGGCAGTCTCCTTTCAGCGACCGGCGACATCCTGACGAACTACCACGTTGTCGAAGGCTTCAAGCAGGTTGGAATCATCTTCAAGCCTCGCCTTGAGGGCTCCGAACTCTCAGAAAGGGATGTCATCGTCGGGCAGGTCGTCAGAATTGAT
>JACRCS010000850.1 GCA_016218905.1 Deltaproteobacteria bacterium | reverse complement strand
GCTCGCCCAAAGACCAGGCCTTCTATGACGTTTCTGTACGTCGGCTCGCAGCTTTGCCTCCGGCTTCCTCCGGACCCCTCCTCGCGGAGACGCCCTTGCCTTCGGCTAGCAGTTGGACTACTTGGGTTCTCCCGCAGGGGCCTTTCACCCCATGAGTTCCACGCCCATGCCGGGCGTACACAAGGTCTTCCCGCCCACCTACGAGGGCGGAAAATACGCCACCGAGGAGCGCTGGATCGACGGCGAGAAGGTACCCTGCGTGCTCCTCGACTCGGTGCAGTCCCAAGCCAACCGCATGGAGCTCGCACTCCTCGACGCCATCGAGGACGGGGACCTCGACCTGCCGCGGCTCGTGGTCGAGTTCAACGGGCCAGGACTCGTCAAGCCACTCCGGGTGACGAGTCTGGAGGCGCCTCACAGGGCCGCGGACGCCATCTTCCGGGACAGCGAGATCGCTGGAACCAAGTTCCGCGACACGGATCTCGGAAAGGCACTCGACAAGGCCGACGTCCGAAACGCCGCGCCGCTCTTCGGCCTCTGCCCCACCGCCCTCATCTTCGGCATTTGGGACTCCACCGGACCGCGGGGCGGCCTGGGTGCCAAGTTCCAGCGGGCGATCGTGTCGGAGATGGTTGGGCTGTACGCCACCCAAGGCTGCAAGCCGAGCAGCCGCCTTGATCCGTTGGGCATCGAAAAGAGGGCTGGACCGATCTTCCGCGCGAAGAATAACGAGGACTGGACGACGGATGCGGCCTCGGCCCTGGAGAAGACCGGGAAGAAGGTGCTATTCGCCAAGACAAAGAAGGGCGAAGACGTCCTGTGGGACCCAAAGAAGGACCAAGACGAGGGCAACCCCTCGAAGATCAATCACGGCAACATCACGCCGTCGCTGGTCGACGACAAGACGAAGCAGCCTCTCCCTGGCGGCTTTACCATCTCCAGGGCTCTCCAGACCACCGTTCTCTCCCTCACCGCCCTTCGCCGCCTGCGTTTCCCCCTGGACGGCGGCGCGAAGTCTCACCCCAAGGTCGACCAAGCGGCGAGACTCGCGCTGGCCGCCATCGGCCTGGCAGGCGCGAGCCTTGCCCGCGCCCAGGGCGCAGACCTTCGTTCCCGGTGCCAGCTCTTCCCCACCGGCGCTTTCCTCTGGGAGCTCCTCGACGACCCGACCTCGAAGCCACGCCAACTGATTCTCGCGCCGAAGGCCGCAACCGCTCTCGCCAGCGACGCGATCCAAGAGGCCTGCGCGGCCGGTTTACCGTGGGAGGGCGAGGCATCGCTTACGCCGTCCGCCAATCTCCTCGAACTCCTCCGCCGCAGCCAGCAACTCGCGGCAACCTCCGGCGAGGGCGAATGAGATGTTCGCCCTGGCCCTTCACAATCTGAACGGCTGGGCCATGGCCGCGGCCGACGGCGCCCGCAAGGAGCGCGCCGAGTGGCCGCCCCATCCCGATCGCGTCTTCATGGCCCTGGCCGCCGCGCACTTCGAGACCGACGGCGGCGGTAAGGAGCGGGAGGCGCTGGAGTGGCTGGGAGGCCTGCCACCTCCGGGCCTTTGCGCTAGCGAGCACGCGGAGCGGCGCACCGTGACGAGCTACGTGCCGGTCAACGACACTGACGTCGGGAAGAAGATCCCGGCCACCACCCAGTTGGACAAGCTCAAGGGAGCTGGGCTCGGAGTCGTTCCCGAGTTTCGCTCCCGACAGCCCCGCGGTTTCCCGGTCGCCATCCCCAGAGACCCGACCGTTCACCTTCTCTGGCCTGACGCGGAAGCCGGTCGGCACCGCCCCATCCTCGACGCCCTTTGTCGCAAGGTCACCCACGTCGGCCACTCTGCCTCCTTCGTCCAGATGTGGGTGGACGACGCTCCTCCGCCTGCGACCTGGGTCCCCGAGCCCACGGTCGCCGAGCGCCGGCTGCGGATAGCGGGCCCGGGGCGCCTGGCCGACCTCGAACGGTGCCTGAACCGGGCGGACTGCCTCGAGTATCGGGACCGCGAGGACGCGATCAAGAATGCCAGCGCAAGGGAGAGAAAAGCCCTCAAGGCGGAGCAAGCGAGGCGGTTCCCCGACGGTGCGCCGGTCTCTCGCCGGCCCGAGCCGGGGCTCTGGCAGGGGTATGCCCGGCCGCAACCATCCAAGACGCCTGACATGCCAGGCTCGGTATTCGACCCGAGGCTCGTCGTACTCACCCTGTCCGGACGGCGGCCGGGGCTCCGAGCGACCCTGAAGCTCACAACCGCCCTGCGGGGCGCGCTCCTCGCCAACTGCCCGCCGCCCATCCCCGAGTGGGTCTCGGGCCACGAGCCCGACGGCCGGCCGAGCCAGCGGCCCCACGTCTCCCTGCTCCCCCTGCCCTTCGTCGGGGCCGAGCACGCCGACGGCCACGTGCTGGGGCTTGCGCTCGCGCTTCCGGCCGGACTCGCCGCCGACGAGGTATCCCGCGTGCTCACCCCCTGGCTGACCGATCCCCTGCGGCTTTTCGACGGCGAGTGGTTGGAATGCACAGTGGCGCCTGAGGAACGGGAAGCTCCTCCCTGGAACCTGCGGCCCGAGGCCTGGACTCGGCCGGCGAGGCGGTGGGCCACGGTCACGCCCATCGTCTTCGACCGCCACCCCAAGGGCGACGACCTCTGGGAGCAGGCGGCCGAGATGGTGAAGGACGCCTGCGAGCGCATCGGCCTGCCCCGGCCGGTCGACGTGACACTCCACCCGGTGTCGCGAGTGGTGGGGGTGCCCAGAGCCTCGGAGTTCGCCCCGATCGAACGCAAGAGGAGCGGCCGGCTCCGCCACAGCCACGCCGCCATTCTCTTTGGGGAGCCCGTGCGCGGACCGGTGGTGCTCGGCGCCGGACGGTACCGCGGGTACGGCCTTTGCCGGCCCGATGACCCGCGAGAGGGGGAAGGGGACTCCAATGGCTGACCTCGGCGCCGCTCAGTTCCGGACCTTCTTCGTAGAGCTGTGGGAATTCGACCCCTTCCCCTGGCAGGCGGCGCTGGCCGAGCGGGTGCTCACCCGCGCCGACGCGCCGTGGCCCGAGGCCATCGCCGTGCCCACGGCCTCGGGCAAGACCGCTTGCCTCGACATCGCGGTCTTCGCCCTGGCAGCGAGCGCCGGACAACACGCCGCCTCGCCTCGACGGATCTGGTTCGTGGTGGACCGCCGGGTGATCGTGGACGAGGCCCACGAACGGGCAAGACACCTCTGCTCCCTTCTCAGGGAGGCAAAGGAGGGCGTGGTCCTCGAAGTTGCCGACCGTCTTCGAGAGCTCTCGGGCGGCGGACCGCCCCTCTTGGCTCACCTGCTGCGGGGCGGCGTCTACCGCGACGACGCCTGGGCGCGCTCGCCGCTCCAACCGGCAGTGATCTCCAGCACCGTGGATCAGTTCGGCTCGCGCTTGCTTTTTCGCGCCTATGGCCGTTCTCCCAAGGCCTGGCCGATCCAGGCCGGGCTAGCCGGCAACGACAGCCTCGTGCTGCTGGACGAAGCCCACTGCGCCCGCCCCTTCCTTGACACCCTGCGAGCCGTGGGCCGGTACCGGACGCTCGCAGCTGAGCCGCTGCCCGTCCCGTTTCGAGCTGTGATCCTCTCCGCCACTCCCCCGGGGGACGTGGAAGACCGCCACGACCTCGACGACGCCGACCGCGGCCATCCCGTGCTCGGCCCGAGGCTTCGCGCGTCGAAACCGACGAAACTCCTCCCGCCCATCGGCGGTAAGGCAGGGGCTCCCGCTCTCGTCGAGACGCTGGCCCG
>JACRCS010000849.1 GCA_016218905.1 Deltaproteobacteria bacterium | reverse complement strand
GCCGGTCCGGCGGTGGAGTTCGAGGAAGTTGCAGACGGCGAACGCGTCCGTCCAAAGGTACCGGACGGGCGAGCCTCCGGAGCCGGTCAACCCGGTCCGCTCCGCGAACTCCGTCATGAGGGGTTGCACGAGGGTCGGCTTCGCGTTCTCGTCCATCGGAGCTCCGAAGGCTAAGGTCAAGGTTGAGGTTGAGGCTAAAGGCTAAGAGCTAAAGGCTAAAGGGAGGGGGCGAGGTTCCTCAACCTGCTCTTCCTCAACCTTAACCTCAACCTCAACCTACTTCACCAGGGGGAGCACCCGGCGGAACTCGTCCGTTCCGGCCTCCACCATGAGCTCGTACATCAGCATTTCGCTCGTCGTCACGACCGCCCCCGCGCCCCGCAGCCGGTCCAGCGCGATCCGGCAGTTCTCCGGCGACCTCGACCCCACGGCGTCCGCGACCACGTGGACCGCGAACGAGGGGAGCGCCTGGAGGACGGTCTGGGCGACGCAGATGTGCGCCTCGATGCCCGTGACGATGAGGGCGCCCTTCCCGAGCTCTGCGAGCCGCTGCGAGATGGCGGGACACCCGAGGGCGCTGAAGGCGAGCTTCGGCGCGGGCTCCACGCCCTGGAGCGCTTCCCGGATCGGCCCGACGGTGGGGCCGAGCTTTCCCTGCTCCGCCGCGAGGACCGGGATCCCGAGGATCTCCGCGAAGCGGACGAGGCGGACGATGCTGTCGCGCACTCGCTCCCCCTCGTGGATGTGGGGGAGGAGCTTCTCTTGCACGTCGACCACGAGCAGGGCGCAGTCGCGCCGGTCGAGCAGGAGGGGGGCGGTCGGGCTCATGGGTCGCTCCTTTCCGGGGCCGTCGCCCCGCTGAAGGGTCTCCTCGTTGCGCCGAGGAAAGGGGGATCGATTACCACTTCCGTCGCCATCCGAGTGGCCGACCACAACATCCTGTGGTAGGCTTCGCCGCCAAGCCACTAGATGTCGACATGATACCCTGAAGAGGAGGAACCATGACGGAGCACCCGCCCGTCTTCGGACCCAACGCCCTCACCGTGCTCGAGAAGCGCTACCTGGCCCGGGACGCCGCGGGCGCCCTCCGCGAGACGCCCCAGGAGATGCTCCGCCGCGTCGCCAGGGCCGCGGCCGAAGCCGAGCGCCTCTACGATCCGTCGGCCGACGTGGACCGGGCCGCGGCCGACTTCTACGACCTCATGGCGCGGCTCGAGTTCCTCCCCAACTCGCCGACGCTCATGAACGCGGGCCGCGACCTCGGGCAGCTCTCTGCGTGCTTCGTCCTTCCGATCGAAGACAGCATGGAGAGCATCTTCGACGCGGTCAAGAGCACGGCGCTCATCCACAAGTCCGGAGGGGGCACCGGCTTCTCCTTCTCCCGCATCCGGCCGAAGAACGACCGCGTCCGCTCGACGAGCGGAGTCTCCTCGGGACCGATCTCGTTCATGAGGGTCTTCGATACCGCGACGGAGATGATCAAGCAGGGCGGGACCCGCCGGGGCGCCAACATGGGGGTGCTGCGGGTGGACCACCCCGACATCCTCGAGTTCATCTCGGTCAAGTCGGACACGACGGTGCTGACGAACTTCAATCTCTCCGTGGCGCTGACGGAAGCCTTCATGGAGGCGGTGGACCGGGACGAGGCGTACGGCCTCGTAAACCCGAGGGACGGGAGCGTCACCGGGAGCCTCCGGGCCCGGGAGGTGCTCGACCGGATCGTCGCGGAGGCCTGGGCCACCGGGGAGCCCGGCATCGTCTTCATCGACCGCATGAATCGCGACAACCCCACGCCAGGCCTGGGCGCGATCGAGTCGACGAACCCCTGCGTGACCGGGGACACGTTCGTTCTGACGGATGAGGGGCCCCGGCAGGTTCGGGACGTGCTCGGGCGAAGGATCGCGCTGCGCGTCGACGGGCAAGACCATGCGTGCGGCGGCGATGGCTTCTTCTCGACGGGCTGGAAGCCCATCCTTCGTCTCCGCACCGAAGAGGGCTTCACCCTTCGGCTCACCGAGGACCACCCGGTGCGCAGGGTCGTCTCCGCGATGCGCTGGAGTCTTCGGCACGAGTGGGTACGGGCGGGAGATCTTGCTCCCGGTGACCGCGTCGTCCTCCACAACCACCGCCGCGCTCCCTCCTGGCCGGGCCCTTACGGCGAGAGCGAGGGCTACCTGCTGGGGCTGCTCGTCGGGGATGGCGTCCTCAAGACCGATAAGGCGGTCCTCTCGGTGTGGGCGACACCGGCCGTTGCGAACGGCGATCCGGCGGAAGAGTGGCCGTCGGGCATCATGGAGGCGGCCCTCGCGGCCGCCCGCACTCTGCCCCACCGCTCGGACTTCGCCGGATGGCAGCGGGTGGCGGGCCGAACCGAACAGCGCCTCGCGGTCGGCGCGCTCCGAAAACTCGCGCTGACCCTCGGGCTCGCGCCGGGGGCGAAGTCGATCACGCCCGCCGTGGAGCAGGGTTCCTCGGATTTCTGTCGCGGCTTCCTTTCGGGTCTCTTCGACACGGACGGCTCCGTCCAAGGAAGCCAGGAGAAGGGCCTGAGCGTGCGCCTGGCCCAGAGCGATCTCCCGAGGCTCCAAGCGGTCCAGCGCATGCTCCTGCGGCTGGGAATCGTGAGCAGGATCTACTGCGAGCGCCGCCCCGCGGGGGACCGCCTCCTTCCCGATGGCCGCGGCGGCACCGCTCCGTATGCGACAAGGGCGCAGCACGAGCTCGTCGTCTCGAAGGAGAACCTGCGCGAGTTCTCGGAACGCATCGGGTTCAGGGACGCGGCGAAGCGGCAAGCCCTGGAAGTCGGGCTGACGGCGTACCTTCGCCGCCCGAACCGGGAACGCTTCCTCGCCACGGTGGCCGGCGTCGAGCCGGACGGGCTCGAGGAGGTCTTCGACGTCCGGGTGCCGGGCGTTAACGCGTTCGACGCGAACGGCTTCTACGTCCACAACTGCGGTGAGCAACCGCTCCTCGGCTACGAGTCGTGCAACCTGGGGAGCGTCAACCTGGCGAAGATGGTCCGCCACGGCGACCTCGACTGGGAGCGGCTGGGTGCGGTGGTGCGCCGGGCCGTCCGGTTCCTCGACGACGTCATCGACGTGAACCGCTACCCGCTCCCGGACATCGAGCGGGTGACGCGGGGGAACCGGAAGATCGGCCTCGGGGTCATGGGCTGGGCGGACCTCCTCTTCCGTCTGGGGCTCCGCTACGGCTCCGAAGAGGCGCTGGAGCTCGGCGAGCGCCTCATGGCGTTTATCGACGCGGAGGCCCGAGCCGCGTCGGAGCTCCTCGCGGAGGAGAGGGGTCCCTTCCCCAACTTCCCGGGCTCCGCGTGCGACCGGCCGGACGCGAAGCCGGTCCGGAACGCCACGCGCACGACGATCGCGCCCACCGGCACGCTCTCCATCCTTGCGGGCTGCAGCTCGGGAATCGAGCCCCTCTTCTCGCTCGCCTTCGTGCGCCGAGTGCTCGACGGAACGGAGCTCACCGAGGTGAACCCCGTCTTCGAGGAGACCGCTAAGCGGCGCGGCTTCCACTCGGAAGACCTCATGAGCCGAATCGCCCGGGGGGAGCGCCTCGACGCCTTCCCGGAGGTCCCGGCCGACGCGCGAGAGGTCTTCGTGACCGCGCACGAGACGACGCCGGAGGAGCACCTGCGGATGCAGGCGGCCTTCCAGCGTCACACGAACAACGCGGTCTCGAAGACCGTCAACTTCCCCTCGTCGGCGACCCGGGAGGACGTGGCCCAGGTCTTCCGGCTCGCGTACCGGCTCGGGTGCAAGGGCGTGACGATCTACCGGGACGGGAGCCGCGAGGGGCAGGTCCTCTCGGTCACGACCGGCGCGCCGTCGGGCGCGCCGGAAGCTTCCGCCGCCTCCCGCAAGCGGGTGCGGCCGCAGGCCCTCTCCGGGCGGACCTACCAGATGCGTACGGGTTGCGGGCCCCTGTACGTCACCATCAACGAGGACGAGCACGGTCTCTTCGAGGTCTTCACCACCATGGGCAAGGCGGGAGGCTGCGCCGCGAGCCAGTGCGAGGCGATCGGGCGGCTCGTCTCGCTGGCGTGGCGCTCGGGGCTCGGCGCGGAGCCGATCGTCCGCCAGCTCCGGGGCATCTCTTGCCACAAGCCCTCGGGCTTCGGTGAGGAGCGGGTCCTCTCGTGCGCCGACGCCCTCTCGCTGGCCGTCCAGCGCCACCGCCAGCCCGGCGCAGCGGTGGAGCAGCATGTCTCGCCCGGGGGCGCCTGCCCGGAGTTCGGCGACGTCCTGGAGCACGAGGAGGGCTGTATCCTCTGCCGGAGCTGCGGGTACTCGGAGTGCGGGTGAGGAAGAGCGGTTGTCGATTCTCTGGTTATCGGTTAGACGTCCATCCCAGCCGCGGAGGGGGCAGGGAAGGGGCCCCGGCGTCAGCCGGTCCCCCTCCACGCAAGAGACCGAAAACCGAAGACCGACAACCGACGACCGCCTTTCAGGCACGAACGGTTCGGTGGATAACTCGAGGGGGCTCTCGCGAGGGGTCCCGTAAGTCGGCGGAAAACGACGGCTACACCATAAGTAGTTGATTTCATTAGGAAGACCGGCTGCACAAAAAAGCATCGAACCCGGGTGGAGGCGCGATCCAAAAGGGTATTTCCTTCCCTATCCACCCGGTTGCCCACAACCTATCCACAGCCCCTGTGGGCTTCTTACGAACCTGTTGTCGGTTATCGGTATTCAGTTCTCGGTTAGAGCCATTATTCCCAGAACCGACAACCGACAACCGACAACCGATAACCGATAACCGATAACCGATAACCGATAACTGCTCTCCTCAGAGCTTCCCGATCCCCACGCTCTTCGGCACGAGCCTCCCCCGGGCGCCCCGGTTCCTCGCGTACGCTTCGAGCTCGGTCCGGGTGAGGACGACGTCCTTGGTTCCCCGGGCGGGGGGCAGCGAGATCGATTCCGAGAAGACGAGGAGCCGCGCCAGGCTCTCCGCCGGCTTCAGGTGGATCAGCTTGCACCCCTTCCCCTTCGGGTACTCGAGGACTTCCGAGAGGGGGAAGACGAGGAGGTAGCCGGCGCTGTTGACGGCGGCGACCCGGTCCGCTTCGGGCGGCAGGACGATGGCCGGGAGGAGCCTGCCCTTCTCCGTGTTGACGATGGCCTTGCCGGCCTTGTTCCGCCCGGTCAGGTTGCCGATCTCCGTCACGAAGCCGTAGCCGACGGTGGAAGCGAGAAGGACCTTCGCCTTCCCCTCCTCCTCGTCCGCGAAGAGCGAGACGATGGCGGCCTTCGCTTGGAGCTCCACGAGGGAAGTCACCGGTGCGCCGTCGCCGCGGCCGCCGGGGATCGCGTTGGCCGACACCGTGTAGGCGCGGCCGTTTTCGTCCAGGAGGACGAGGGCCCGCGTCGTCCGGGTCTCGACCACGGAGTGGAGCGCGTCGCCGTCCTTGAAGGTGAGGCCCGAGAGGTCGAGGCCGCGGCCTGTCCGGCTTCGGAGCCATCCCTTCTTGGAGAGGATGATCGTCACCGGCTCGTCGATCACGGTCTCGACCGGCTGGGCGGCCTTCGCCTCCTCGATGAGCGTCCGGCGCGGCGTCCCGAACTTCTTCGCGTCGTCCTCGATCTCGGAGACGATCAGTTCGACCATGGCGGCACGGTCGCCGAGGATCCGCTTCAGCTCCTTCCTCTCCCCGCTGAGCTCTTTCAGCTCCTTCTCGATCGCCAGCTCGTCGAGCTTGGTCAACTGCCGCAGCTTGAGATCGAGGATCTTGTCCGCCTGGACCTCCGAGAGGTCCCAGCGCTCCATCAGCGCGCTCTTCGCGATCTGGTCGTTGTCGGAGCTCCGGATGATCCGGATCACCTCGTCGATGTCGAGGAGGATCTTCACGAACCCTTCGAGGATGTGGATCCTCGCCTCGACCTTCTCCAGGCGGGTGCGGGAGCGCCTCGTCACCGTCTGGAAGCGGTAGGCGTTCCAGTCCCGGAGGATGTCGAGGAGCGACATCTGGGTGGGGAGGCCCCGCAGGTTGATGAGGTTCATGTTGACCTTGACCCGGCTCTCGAGGCTGGTGACGCTGAAGAGGTACGCCGCGAGCTCCTCCGGATCCTGCCGGCGGGAGCGGGGGTAGACCTCCAGGTAGACGGGCCCGGTGTCGTTGCCGGCGCCGTTGTTGATCTCGCTCACCCGGCCGAGCATCGCCTGCTTCGCGGCCCGCTGCTCGGGCGTCAGCGCCTCCGCCCCCTTCTTCGCGCCGGGCTTCGGCTGCGGGTTCGAGAGCGCCTCGAACTCGAGCTGCACGGTCTCGGGCGAGACCCGGGGAGGGAGCTCGGTGAAGACGAGATACCAGCCGTTGGCGTCCTTCGTCACCTCGTAGCGGGCGCGAACCGTCAGCATGCCCCGCCCGGTGCGGTAGATCTCGCGGAGCTCGTCGCGGGGGTTGATTACCTGTCCGCCGCACGGAAAGTCCGGGCCCTGGATGTGGGTCAAGATGTCCTCGAGCGTCTGCTCGGGGTTCCGGAAGAGGTCGACCGAGGCCCGGCAGACCTCCTCCAGGTTGTGGGCCGGGACGTCCGAGGCCATGCCCACGGCGATACCGGTCTGGTCGTTCAGGAGCGCCGTCGGGACGCGGGAGGGGAGGGAGACGGGTTCCAGGTCGTTCCCGTCGTAGTTGGGCCGGAAGTCCACGGTCCCGAGGTGGATCTCGTCGAGCAGCAGCCGCGAGAGCTCCGTCGTCCGACACTCGGTGTAGCGCATGGCCGCGGGGGCGTCGCCGTCGAGGCTGCCCCAGTTCCCCTGGCCGTCGATGTAGGTGTGCCGGAGGCTGAAGGGCTGCGCCATCAGCACCATCGCCTCGTAGACCGAGGCGTCGCCGTGGGGGTGGTACTTGCCGATGACGTCGCCGACGACGCGCGCCGACTTCTTCGGGACCGCCCGGGGGCCCAGACCGAGCTGGCTCATGGCGTAGAGGATCCGCCGGTGCACGGGCTTGAGGCCGTCGCGGACGTCGGGGATGGCCCGGTCCATGAGCACCGAGACCGAATAGTCGAGGTAGCTCTTGTCCATGTACGGACCGGCCGGGATGTAGTCGCGGCCCCGCTCGCCGAAGACCGCTCGCCGGAAGTCCGCGAGCGAGCGCACCGGCGCGGGTTCTTGCGCCCGCCCCTCCTCTTTCAGGGAGGCCTTGAAGGCCTCGAGGTCGAGCGTCAGCTGTTTCTTCTTGTCGGTCATCGAACAGATTTCCGTTCTGCGTTCCGCGTTTCACGTTCCGCGTCAAACCGCCTCGGGACGCTGCACGCAGAACGCTGCACGCGTTCCTAGACGTCCACCTCCGCCAGGTTCCCCTCCCGCTCGATCCACTCCCGCCGCGCCGCGGCCTCCTTCTTGCCGAGGCAGCGGTGGAAGCGGGCGATCGTGTCCTCCTCCTGCCCCGGTTCGATGAAGAGCGGCAACACCCTGCGGGTGTCGGGGTTCATCGTCGTCTCGTAGAGCTGGGGCGGGTTCATCTCGCCCAGCCCCTTGAAGCGCTGGACCTTGATCTGCTCGGGGTTGGCGCCCTCGTCCACCGCCTTGTCCTTTGCCACGGTGAGCTCCGCGTCGTCGAGGCAGTAGACGGTCCGGCGCTGCTTGTACTTCCCGTGGGGCGGGATGTCGACCCGGTAGAGGGGCGCCTCGGCGACGAAGACGTGGCCGTTTTCCACGAGCTTCGGGTAGTGCTTGACGAAGAAGCCCGAGAGGAGACCGCGGATGTGGGCGCCGTCGACGTCGGCGTCCGTCATGATGATGATCTTCCCGTACCGGAGCCCCGAGAGGTCCGGCTCGTCGCGGGGTCCGTGCGGGTCGACCCCGATCGAGACGACGATGTTGTGAGTCGCCTCGCAGGCGAGGATGTCGGCGACGCTCGCCTCCCAGGTGTTCAGGATCTTCCCCTTGAGGGGCAGGATCGCCTGGGTGTCGCGGTTGCGCGCCTGCTTCGCCGACCCGCCGGCGCTGTCGCCCTCCACCAGGAAGAGCTCGGTCAGGACCGGATCGCGCTCCTTGCAGTCGGCGAGCTTCCCCGGCAGCGTCGCAAGAGCGCCCTGCTGGCGCTTCTCCACCTTCTTTCCCTGGCGAAGCCGGTCGCTGGCGGCCCGGATGGCGAGCTCGGCGATGGCCTTTCCGTGCTCCACGTGCTCGTTCAGCCAGAGCTCGAAGGGGTCCTTGAACATGAAGGCGACGAGCCGCGCGGCGTCGCGGGACGAGAGCTTCTCCTTCGTCTGCCCCTGAAACTGCGGCTCCTTGAGCCGGACCGAGAGGAGGAAGCAGGCCTTCGACCAGACGTCGTCCGGAGCGATCTTCACCCCCCGCGGGAGCATGTCGTGGTGCTCGGCGAAGGCGCGGATGGCGTCGCAGACGGCCGTCCGCAGGCCGTTCACGTGGGTGCCCTCGTGCGGCGTGGGGATGAGGTTGACGAAGCTCTCGCCGACCCCCTGGGCGTCGCGAGCCCAGGTCAGCGCCCACTCCGCTCCCTCGCCCTCGGAGAAGTCGGCGCCGTTCTGGGCGGGATCGTAGAAGCGGCCGCCCACGTAGATCGGGCAGGCGGGCTCCCGGTCCCCGACGAGGTCGGTCAGGTACTCCTGCATCCCCGCCTCGTAGCGCCACTCCTTCGACTCCGCCACCGTGCCGTCCTCACCCTCCACCTCCAGGGTGACGGTGATGCCGGGGAGCAGGATCGCCTTCGTCCGCAGGAGCCGCTCCAGGGCGGGGCGCTGGACGTGGGGCGACTCGAAGTACGCGGCGTCCGGCCAGACTCGGATCGTCGAGCCCGAGACGCGCTTCGGGATCCTGACCGGCTCCTTCTGGAGCGGCTCGACCACGTCGCCGTGCTCGAAGGCGATCCGCCACTGCCCCTCGTCGCGACGGACGACGGCCTCGAGCCGCGTGGAGAGCGCGTTCGTCACGGAGACGCCGACGCCGTGGAGCCCCCCGCTGAAGCTGTAGCTCTCCCCTTCGAACTTCCCGCCCGCGTGGAGCGTGCAGAAGATCACCTCGATGGCGGGCTTCTGCTTCTCCTGGTGGAGGTCGACGGGGATCCCCCGGCCGTTGTCCTCCACGGCGATCGACCCGTCCGCGTGGAGCCTCACCCGGACGAAGTTCGCGTAGCCGGAGAGGCACTCGTCCGCCGCGTTGTCGATCACCTCCTGGATGATGTGGTTCGGGTTCGCGGTGTTCGTGTACATCCCCGGACGCTTCTTGACCGGCTCGAGACCCTCCAGCGCCTTGATCGAAGAAGCGTCGTACGTTCCGTTTCTCGGACCCATGAAAACCCTCGAAGTCGCTCGTCCGCCCGGGCTCCCGGCCCGGGGCGCGGCCGATTCTACAACATTCGGGCGCAGACGAGGCGAGCTCTTCGAGCCCCAGGATGGGGTCGGATCGCGGAGGCCATGGAGGGGCGGGAGCGATCAGAGCCCCAGGATGGGGTCGGATCGCGGACGAGCTCAGGACGAGCTCGGGCCGAGCAGCACAGGAGGTGCGGGAACGGCCACCCATGGAGGGGCGGGAGCGATCAGACGTCCGGGTGACCCATTCTTGCTCGGCCCGTGACTCCTCCTTACCTTCGGGAGATCGGAAACAACCTGAGCGAGGAGGTGCGCGCATGCGGTACATCGCAGCCGTCGTGGCGGTTCTGACTCTGCTCGTCTCCACCGTCGCCCTGGCAGACCGGGGCCAGGACGGCCACGGCCGCGGCCATGGCCACGGGAGGCACGAAGACCGTGGTGCCGTGGTGGAGTTCAATGGAGTGGTGACGAGCGTCCCGGGCGGCTTGGGAACCGTGATCATTGGTGACCGCCCGATCGTCGTCGAGCGAGAGACGATCATCCGGAAGGGCTTCCCGCTGGAGAGAGGGTGCGCGGTCGTAGTGAGGGGCTTCGACCGGAACGGTCACTTCGTGGCGGAAGAGATCATCGTCAAACACTGCGGTTAGCCTTGAGGAGTCGGTGGGGCCGGGGCCGTGACCGGATTCGGCTCCGCCCTGCCGGAGACCGGCCGCGGGGGGGGGCGTCCAGCTCCCCTTCGAGAAGCCTCGCACGCCTTCGTTGACAGCCCCGAAAGCCTTCCGTTAAGGTCCGTGAGCTGCGGATGACCCACGCGTTCGCCGGAGGTCGGAGGGAACGCGCTGCCGGAAGGAGAGGGGCGTGAGAAGAAACGAGTTCTGGAACGAGGAGCTCGAGACCCTGGGGCTGGCCGCTATGGCCGAGTTCCACGAGGAATTCTTCCTGAGGACCGTCGGCCGGGTCGCCGCGCACTCGCCCCTGTACCGGCGGAAGTTCCACGAGGCCGACGTCGACCCCTCCCGGATCCGGACCCTCGGCGATCTCTCCCGGCTGCCGTTCACCGAGAAGAAGGAGCTCCGGGAAGCCCAACTGCGAAACGCCCCGGTGGGCCTCCACCGGGCCTGCGCACCCGAGCAGGTGGCCCGCATCTACTCGTCCAGCGGCACCACCGGCATCCCCACCTACGTCGGCCTGACGCACAACGATATCCAGAACGTACACGCGGAGGCGATCGCCCGCTTCTGCTGGGCCGGCGGAATCCGCCCCGGCAGCGTCGTCGCGAACATTCCGACGGCGCCCTTCATCGCCGATACGTTCCGCGAGGGCATCGAGAAGACCGGCGCGACCCACCTCCCCACGGGCTTCAACACGGACCGGGTGCTCTCCGCCTTCCGCCACCAGGGCGCCAACGCCCTCCACTCCACCGTCTCCTTCTGGTCCTACTTCCTCGAGGAGATCGAGAAGGCCGGCATCGACCCCCGGGACCTGGGGGTCCGCCGCATCCTCGGAGGCGCCGAGGGCGGCACGAGGACGGCGCGGCCGCGCGTCGAGGAGGCGTTCGGGGCGACGGTGACCGAAGGGATGGGGATGGGGGAGATGGCCTGCGTCGTCTTCGGCGAGTGCGTGAGGGAAAGGGGGAGCGGGATGCACTACCTCGCCCAGGGCCTCGTGCACGTCGAGCTCATCGATCCCGAAACCGGCGAAGCGAAAGAGATCGAGGAGGGCGCCCAGGGCGAGCTCGTCTACACGGCCCTGCAGCACGAGGCGATGCCGCTCCTGCGCTATCGCTCCGGAGACAACGTGAGGGTCGTCTCGACGAAGAAGTGCTCCTGCGGCCGCCCGGGCTTCCGCATCCAGGTCCTCGGGAGGACCGACGACATGATCACCGTGCTCGGCGTCAACGTCTACCCCATCGCCGTCCGGGAAGTCGTCGCTGCCTTTGCGCCGAGGGTCACGGGAGAGATCGAGATCCAGCTCGAGAAGCCCGGCCCCGTCGCCGAGCCGCCGGTGTGGGTCAAGGTCGAGCTCGGGGAAGAGCCCGGAGCCAAGGACGAGCTGAAGCGCCTCCTGGAGAACGCCCTGCGAGACAAGCTCGTCTTCCGGGCGAGGGTCGAGCTCGTCGACGCCCTGCCCAAGTACCAGTACAAGCGAAAGCTCGTAAACAAGCGCTACGCTTGAGCGCTTTGGCACGGGGCGCGGTCTCTCTCCCGCTCGCTCGGTCCGAAGAACAGGGCTCGCGCCGGCTTCGGCTCTTCAAGGGTTGATCCCGCGCGCCTTACCGGCTACGCTGTGAAGGTAAGGTGAAGGGAGGGTCCGATGCTCGTCAAAGTCACCGCGAAGCGACAGGTCACCTTTCCGGCCCGGGTCCTCGAGGCCCTCGGGGTGAAGCCGGGGGACCGCCTCGAGCTCCTGGAGAGGCCGGAGGGTTTCCTCCTGCGCCAGAGGCGCGTGGACGGGGCACGCCTCGCCCCGTTGCGGGGCAGACTGCGCAAGGGGCAGGGCACCTTCGACCTGGAGACCTTCAGGGACGAGGAGCATGAGCCAGCGCTTCGGGATTGACACCTCCATCCTGGTTCGTCTGCTCACCGGTGACCCGGAGGACGGCTTCGAATCCTGCCGTTCGGCCCTGACGGCCCTCGTCGAAGGCGGCGCCGAGGTGTTCGCGTCGAACCAGGTCATCGGCGAGGCCTACGTCGCGGTCCAGCACCATTACGGTGTCGCCAAGGCCGAGGCCCGCGCCGCCCTGTCGGATGTGTTGGGGAGCGGCCTCGTGTCGCCGCTCAACGGCGCCGGCGTCTTCTCGGCGCTGGAGGCGGTGGGCGGGTGCGGGCTGCTCGACCGCTTGATCGCGGACGAGTACGACCGGGCCGGACTCGTGACGCTCACGCTGGACCGCAGGATGGCGGGGCTCGCCGAGACTCGGCTCCTGTAGCGGGTCGACCCTGGTTGCACCGGCAATCGAGCCCGTCTAAGGCCAATACTGTTCACTTAGCTGCCATTTGCAGGTATCCTCTCTTCGCACCCGATGGAGAGGAGAGACGCAATGGCCCGTACACTCGCGGAGTTGCCCAGCGGAGCTCGTCTGACGGACTACATCAGCCTCGGGGTGATCGCT
>JACRCS010000848.1 GCA_016218905.1 Deltaproteobacteria bacterium | reverse complement strand
GGCAGCCGTAGCGGCGGATCCCTCCCCGAGTCACCTTGTTGGACGACACCCGGTCTCCCGGTTGACCCGACGCGGTGGTGCGTTAGAGTCGGGAGGCGCGGGCGGGCCCGATGGCCCCATCCGCTCAGGGGCGTGGTTGGTAGGGACAGCGAAGCCGCGCCCCGCCAGGGTCGGGAGGTGTGCGATGAGGAGGCGCCGAAAGCGGGAGGTAGAGACGGCGCGGCGGGTGCTGCACCCCGAGAGCCGGATGATGAGCTACGGGTACCGGCCCGAGTGGTCGGAGGGTGCCCTCAAGTGTCCCGTCTTCCAGACGTCCACCTTCGTGTTCCAGAGTGCCGAGGAAGGGAAGGCGTTCTTCGAGGTGGCCTACGGGCTGCGCACCCAGGGGCCGTCCGAGGTGCTGGGGCTGATCTACAGCCGGTTGAACAACCCCGACCTGGAAATCCTCGAAGATCGTCTAACCGTGTGGGACGATGCCGAGGCGTGCGCCGTCTTCGACAGCGGGATGGCGGCCATCAGCACGGTGCTCCTTCAGTTCCTCGGCCCCGGCGACGTCGTGCTCCACAGCGAGCCGCTCTACGGCGGCACCGACTACCTCCTCCACCACGTGCTCCCGCGGTTCGGCGTCCGGCCCGTGGGCTTCCCCGCGGCGAGCTCGCGGGAGGAGATCGACGCGATCCTGGGTACCGGCGCCGCGGACGGGCGCCTGGCCCTGATCTACGCCGAGACCCCCGCCAACCCGACCAACGCGCTCGTCGACCTCTCCGTCTGCGCCGAGCTCGCCCGGGCTCACTCCTCCGCGGATCGCCGGGTGCTGCTTGTCGTGGACAACACGTTCCTGGGCCCCCTCTGGCAGCATCCCCTGAAGCATGGCGCCGACCTGGTCGTGTACTCGGCGACAAAGTACATCGGCGGCCACAGCGACCTGATCGCCGGCGCGTGCGTAGGCCCGGCCGACCTGGTGCGGTCGGTGCGCACCCTGCGCACGTTTCTAGGGAACATGGCGGATCCCTGGACCGGGTGGCTGCTGCTGCGAAGCCTCGAGACGCTGAAGCTGCGGATGACCTGTCAGAAGAAGAACGCCGCGCGGGTCGGGGAGTTCCTCCAAGACCACCCCAAGGTCGCGCGGACCTACTACCTGGGTCACCTGGGTCCGGACGACGCCCAGTTCGCCGTCTATCGCCGGCAGTGTCTGGGAGCCGGTGCCATGATCTCCTTCGACCTCGCCGGAGGCCAGGAGCAAGCCTACCGGTTCCTGAACGCCCTGAAGCTCGTCAAGCTCGCGGTGAGCCTCGGGGGGACCGAGTCCCTTGCCGAGCACCCGTCCACTATGACGCACGCCGACGTGGCGCAGGAGGAACAACGGCGCATGGGGATCTCCCCGAGCATGGTGCGGCTGTCGGTCGGCGTCGAGCACCCCGACGACATCGTGGCCGATCTGGAGCAGGCGCTGGCGTCTGCGTAGCGGACCGCGTTTTCGCCACGTCACGCCAGCGGCAGGGTCAGCGTGAACGTGGTGCCCTCGCCGGGGCGGCTGTCGACCCAGAGGCGGCCCCCCTGGCACTCCACCAAGGTCTTGGTGATGTGGAGACCCAGACCGATGCCGTCGGCCTGCCGGCCGAGCGTGGTCCGGAAGAAGCGCTCGAAGAGCCGGGGCAGGTCCTCCGGCACGATCCCCGGCCCCTGGTCCGAAACCGACACGGTCGCCTTCGCCCCCCCCGACGTCGCGGCGAGCACGACGGGAGAGCCGGGGGGCGAGTACTTCAAGGCGTTGCTCAGCAGGTTGAGGAGGACGCGCTCGAGGCTCGACGAGTCGGCGAGCACCGGGGGAATGCCCGGGGCGAGGTCGATCTGGATCCGCTCGGTCTCCAGGGCGCCGGCCGCGCGCCCGAGGACCTCGGCGATGAACTCGCGCAGCGCGACGGGCTGGGGGTTCAGGCGGACCTGGCCGGCCTCGATGCGCACCGAGTCGACCAGGTCCTGGATGAGGGCGTTCATCTGCCGGGCGCCGGCCAGGATGTGACGAAGGTGGCCGAGCTCGGGCTCCGGTGCGCCGGCCTGCTCGCGCTGCCGGAGCAGCAGGCGGGCGAACCCGCCCACGCTGACCAGAGGCGTGCGCAGGTCGTGGGAGACCGCGCGCAGGATGTCTTCGCGCTGCTCCTCCATCTCGTGCAGTGTGGTCACGTCGTTGAGCACGGCGACGGCCCCCCGTTGGGTGCCGTCGGGAGTCCGGATCGGTGCAGCACTCATCGAGACCCGCGTGCACCGGGGGCCCCGGGGGCGCAGGACCATCACGACTCCCCGGACGGTCTCGCCGGCCAGGGCCCGGAAGAGAGGAGCCTGGTCGGCAGGGACCGGTCGGCCGTCGGGGGTTTCCGCCTCCAGCAGCCGCATGCGCTCGGTGAGCGGCAGCGCCAGCTGTTCCGGAGACAGCCCCAGGATCCTCCGAGCCGAGTCGTTCAGCCGGACGATCTCCCCCTCGGCACCGCAGATGATCACCCCGTCGGGGATCGACGTGATCGTTGCGTCGAGCTCTGCCGCGTGGCGCCGCACCTCCTCCAGGAGGCGCTCGCGCTCCGC
>JACRCS010000847.1 GCA_016218905.1 Deltaproteobacteria bacterium | reverse complement strand
TTCCCCCTTCAGGGTGCCGTTGCCGTTCGAGACGACCCAGCAGGTCTTTCGGCTGATCTTCTTGTCGATGGCGAGGGAGGACTTCTCGACGGTGTAGCTGTCCGGGTTCATCTCGCCGCTGACGACGCTCTCGCCCAGGCCCCAGTTCCCCTCGATGACGACCCGGTCCAGGTCTCCCGTCGTCGGGACGACCGTCAGGACCACGCCGGCGCTCTTCGCGTTGACCATCTTGAGAACGGCGACGCCGATCGGCGCCCGGTCCACGGGGAGGCCCTTCTCGAGGCGAAAGGCGATGGCCCGGGTGTTGAACGTGCTCTCCCAGACCTCTCGGAGCTTCTCGATGACCTTGGACGCTCCGCGGACGTGGAGATAGGTCTCCATCTGGCCGGGCATGCTCACCGCTCCGCTGGAACGGACGGCGACGGGGACGTCGTCCAGTCCGCAGCGGGTGCAGAGCTCGTCGTAGCAGCGCGTAATCTCCTCCGCCATGTCCGGCGGAATGGGCGTCGAGGCGATCAGCTCCTTGGCCGCGCGGCTCGCTTCCATCTGCTTCGAGACGCTGTGGCGCAGCTCCGGGCCGAGCTCGGAGAAGTAGCGCTCGATCTTCGCCCCGAGTCCCGTCCGTTCCATGTACCTCTGGTAGCCGAACACGGAGATCGCGAAGCCGGGGGGGACCCGCATGCCGATCTTGGTCATCTCCCCCAGGTTCGCGCACTTCTTCCCGACGAGGTCGTTGTCCTGCCGCCCGAGCTCCTCCAGCCAATGGATCCATTTGTCCAACATGATTGCATCTCCCGCTCGCGGCCGGCCGCGTTCAGCCTGCGGCCGGCGGATGCCTCCCGGCCGGGCGGCTCACGCCGGACCGGCCGAGAGGAGAGAAACGACTACCTACTTGTCCAGGATGTAGAGGGCCCCCATGTTCGCGTCGACCCTGATGCGCTGCCCCGTCTGGATTTTCTGGGTGCCGACGAAGACGTTCATGAGGACCGGGATCCCGTACTCGCGGCCCACGATGGCGGCGTGGGAGAGCGACGCGCCGCGGTCCACGACGACCCCGCCGATGAACGAGAAGACCGGCGTCCAGCTCGGAGAGGTAGTCGCCGCGACGAGGATGTCCCCGGGCTGGACTTCGGAGAGGTGGTCCTCCGAGAGGATGACCCGGGCGGTGCCTTCGGCGACTCCGGGCGAACCGCAGGTGCCGTGGAGGTCTGCCTTGAGCTCCGGCTTCACGACCGGCATGGAACCGACGACGACCTTGAGGGCGATCGGATCGTTCGACTGCACGAGGACGCCCATGGCCTGATCGAGGTCGAAGCCCTCCTTCAGGATGGCGGGCGGGTTCGGCTCCTTGCACCACTCCTGCCACTCGGCGCGGCGGCGCTGCACGATGGGCTGGAGCTTGAACTGGTCGGGGTTGATACCGGCCCGGCGGACCTCGTCGGGCATGAGGAAGAAGATGTCCTCGGGATGGTCGAGAGCACCGTTGTGGGCGAATCGCCGCCCCAACCCGAGGGCGGACCGCCGGATCATCGCGTGGGAGTACAGGTCGAGATAATGATCGTGCTCCTCGCTGAAGACGCCCGACTTCTGCGCGAGGCGGAGGAGGGTCGTGAACCAGCCCTTCTGTTCCGGGGAGATCTTCGCGAGCACCTCGGATTCCGCCGCGAGGCGCTCCCGAGTGAGCTTCTCGCGCTCCTCCTCGAGGTTGCAGCCACCGCCCTTGATGAGGAACTGCTTGATGTTGACGAGCGCAGGAGTGGGATCCTCGATCCAGGTCGGCAGGTTGATCTCCGACATACGCTGCATCCGCCAGCCGTCTTCGTCCAGGAACTCCTTGAACTCCGCCATGAAGGACTGGCCCCGCGGATCGGCGTTCAACTTCGGGAGGATGTCCTTGGGCTCGCTCCCGACGAAGATCTGCGCGATCCCGAGCTGCTGGGCCTTCTTGGAGAACTCCCAGATCCGCTTGTCGACCTGGAGGACCTTGTTGTCGAAGCCGGTGATCAGCTTGTGGAAGACCGGGCTCGTGTCGTCGATGCCGATGAGCTCCCGGCACATGTTCTCGAAGAGGATGTAGGCGGTGTAGGTGCCGTACATCATGTACATGTGGATCTCCCACATGCGCCGGCAGACGTTGATGGTCTGCTCGAAGTTGTCGAGCAGCTCGACGTTGGTTGCGTCGTCCAGGTCCAGCTTCTTCAGCCCGGCGTAGAGGCCCAGCACCTCATCGATGAAGCCCCGCCAGAGGCCGTCGTAGTCGGTGATGAAGGGCCGGATGGCCTCCCGGAACTTCTTCTCGCGCTCCCGCTTCTCCTCCTCGGTTTTCACGAGGAGGAGGGTCAGGTAGCCGCCGCCCCGGTGGAAGCGCCAATCCCACCCCTTGACCGTGGGCAGGCTCAGCTTCTCGGCGCCGTACTGCATCCCGTGCCGGCAGAAGTTGATCCAGAACCAACCGAACATGGGGGTCCAGGGAGGCACCGAGTGCGTGCCGTCGAGGAACCAGGCAGGGGATTGCTCCAGATCCGCCTTCTCGTCGAACTCGAAACCTGGCACGGCGTCGTAGATCTTCATCGAGGCCTCCTTCATGTGTTCGGTTCAGTGGTGGGTCATACGGACGTTGACAGCTTCGGACGAGGCTCGCAGGGCCGGGTCGGACCGCCCGACGGAGCCGCGCGAGGGAGCCCGGGACGCTCGGGAGCGCTCCAACATGCCCAGGAGCTCGGAGACGGCGGTCTCGGCGAACTCCTTGGAATTCAAAGCGAGGTCGACCTCCCGCACCTCGACCGGCGGCCGCACGCCTTCATGGAGACGGCGGGCGAAGGCCGCGTCGGCCTCGAAATCGCAGAGGGGGCGTCCCTCTTCGCTCAAGGAGGACCAACCCCTCCGGGGGAGGAGGACGAGAACCTCCCCCGTGCTCCGGTTGAGCTTCTCCGCTACGAGATTCGCGATCTGGAGGAGCTCCTCCGTAGTCGTCCGGGCCTGGACGCGGAGCGCGTCGGGGACGAAGAGTTTCCGTTTCGAGAGTTGGCGGGAGACCCAGAGGGCATCGCCCCGGTCGCCCCGCTCCAGTGGGCCGCAGCTCAACATGTCGAAGCCGCACGGGGCGACGACCTGCGGAATGCCCCGGCGACCGGCGGCTGCCAGGCGGTCGGGCCCGGCGGCGCGGTTGCCCCCGAGGACCTCCTCGGCCAGGCCGGCCGGGACGATGTCGAGCACCGCGTCGATGAGTCCCTCATCTACGAGTTCTTCCATCGCGCGGTCACCGACCCCCTGTGCGTGGAAGCAAACGACTTCGATCCCGGCGTCGGCGAGGAGCCCAGCCGCGTGCCGGCAGCAGACGTCCGAGAACTTGAACTCCGTCAGCGCGACCCTCGGCCGCTCCCGGTCCCCGCCGGGCAGCCGGAGGGGAGCGGATCCGGCCTCCACCATCCCGCAGACTGCCCCCGCAGCGCGTTGGAGGACGCTTCGGAGCAGGGGGTTGAGCCCTGCGATGTCTACGACGGAGTGGACCATCATGATGTCCTTGGTCCCGAAGTAGCTGCCGGCGTAGGCCGGAACCGCCGCCATGCTCGAAACCATCACCTTGGGGACGCCGAAGGGCAGGCCGGCCATGACGCTCGTCGCAAGGCCCGTGTTGCTCGCCCCCCCGATGGAGACGATGCCCCCCATGCTGCCGTTCTCGTAGAGCTCGCGAATGAGGGCGGACGCGCCCCGGATCATCGCCTCGGTGGCAGAGTGCGTGTCTTTGGTCCGGCGGAGCTCTTCGATGTTCGCCTGGCCCGCCTCCGCCACCTCTCGAGAAGTCACGTCAGGAGGCGTCGAGGGCTCGCCGCCGATGGAGGCGTCGATGCACAACGGCGTGTGACCTCGCTCCCGGACGCACTCGCTCAGAAACCGGAGCTCCTCGCCTTTGGTGTCGAACGACCCCAGGACCACGATCCTTCTCTCCATCCCCGTTTCCTTTGATGAAGTGCGCCTCGCGCCGGCTCTTTTCGGGTATCCTTCAGTCGGACGGGGCGCGAGGCAGAAGCGCCGATCTCGGCGCCCGCTCGTGAGCACAAGAAGACCAAAACCATGTTTGGAGTGCAACCCAATTTACTTTATGGAGGCATGAGTTTTAGTTTTGGGTTCGTCGGGAAAACCGCGATAATACGCGCTATTGGGGGGCGCGGCGCGCGGCGGCTGGCCATTGGGGAGACGCCGTTTGGAGTAGCCCATTTATTGTGATCACAGATAAGAGCTTCTTATGCCATCCGACATGCGGTTCGATCTGAACCTCAAACAGCTGAAGGTTTTCTACTTCGTGGCGACGCACCTGAGCTTCACTCGCGCCGCGAGGGAGCTCTTCATCACCCAGCCGGCGGTCACGAAGCAGATCGAGGCGCTCGAGCAGCACTGCGAAACGCGCCTCTTCCTGCGCCAGAAGAGCCGCCTCGCGCTCACGGAGGCGGGATCTGTGCTCTACTCCTACGCGGAGCGGATCATGCGCCTCGCGTTCGAGGCGGAGCAGGCCGTCTCGAACCTGAGCCGCAATCCCCACGGGGTCCTGCGTCTGGGAACCACGAAGACCTTCGCGCGCTACCTGATGCCTCCGTACATCCTCCGCTTTCACGAAGCGTTCCCCCGGATTCGGATTCAGCTCGACGAAGGCAGTTCGCAGGAGATGGTGGCGAGCGTCGTTCACGGCCGAAACGACGTGGCGGTGGTGGGGCGGATCCCGTACGACGAGAGCGTCGAGTCCGTCCCGTTTCCCGGCCACGAAGCAGACCAACTGGTGCTCGCCGTGCCGCCGTGCCATCGGCTGGCGAACCGAGAGGAGGTCGCGCTCGAGGAGATTCGGGACGATCCGCTGCTCCTGAGGGAGAAGGGGTCCGGGCTGCGCAGGCTCATCCTCGAGCGCCTGGAGCAGAAGGGCATCAAGCCGAACATCCTGCTCGAGGCCGGCAACGCCGACTTCATCAAGGACCTGATCGAGCGGGGCGCCGGGATCGGCATCATGGGAATGATGAGCATCGCCGACGATGTCGGGCGGGGAGCACTTGCGGCCGTTCCGATCGCGTCAGAAGACCTCGTGATCTACATCGACGTGGTGCTCCCGCGGGAGGGATACCGGCCCCTCGCGGTCGGCTCGTTCCTGGAGTTTCTGTTCGGGGGGGCTTGAGCGGCTGCGGCCGTCCAGGCGAAAAAGAGTGCAGGGGCCACGCGGCCCCTGCGATCGGGTTGGGCTCCGAAAACAAGAAGCGGCGTCAGGCGCGGACCGGCGGGAGAGCCGGCCTGGAGAGTGGAGCTCTGTCCGCGCGCCTGCGTCAGTGCATGTAGCGTCCTCCGTCGACGACCAGCGTCTGGCCCGTGACGAAATT
>JACRCS010000838.1 GCA_016218905.1 Deltaproteobacteria bacterium | reverse complement strand
GAGGGCAGTACGCGAGGCGCTCACGGCGGGCCGTCGACCGAGGCGAGGTCGAAGAAGAGCTCGGACAGCCGGCCCGTCCGGCCGCGGGCCATCATCCCGAGCGGTGAGCCGCGGGCCACGAGGCTTCCCCGGACGAGGACACCGGCATCGTCGGCGACCTCCTCGGCCAGGGAGAGCTGGTGCGTCGTCAGGAGAACGGCGGCGCCGCCGGCCGTCCGCTCCCGCAGCCTCTCGACGAGGACCCTCTGGGCCAGCGGGTCGAGGCCGACCATCGGCTCGTCGAGGACGAAGAGGCGCGGGTCGTGGAGGAACGCCTGGGCGAGGGCGACCTTCTGCCGTGTGCCGTGGGAGAGCGTCTCGTTCGTCCGGTCGGCCGCGGCCTCGAGACGGAACGCGGCCAACTCCTCGTCGATCCGCTCCTCGAGCTCCCGGCCGCGCCCCCCGAAGACCGCCCCGACGAAGCGGAGCGACTCGCGCGGCGTCCACCGGGGCCAGAGGTAGGGACGATCCGGGACGAATCCGAGGAGGCGTTTCGCCTCGACCGGGTGCGCGGCGACGTCGACGCCGAACACCGACGCGCGGCCCGCCGTCGGGGCGAGGAGGCCCGTGAGGAGGCCGATCGCCGTCGACTGCCCGGCCCCGTTCGGCCCGACGAGGGCGGAGACGACCCCGGGCGGGACCACGAGCGTCAGCCCGGAGAGGGCGAGGAGGACGCCAAAGCCCGTCGCGCCGGTGCCCGGATGAAACCTCGGATCGGGCGTCCCCGTAGATACGCCACGGCAAGGAGGCGCCATGCGCTCGAAGCTCGCCCTCATGATCCCCGTTCTCACGTTTTCCCTCTCCACCTCCGCGGCCGGGCCGGCCGTCCCGCCTTCCGCCCCCGCCCTGAAGCCTGTCGACCCGGCCACGTTCGACCCGTCCGTCAAGCCGTGCGAGGACTTCTACCAGTACGCCGTTGGCGGCTGGCTGAAGGTGAACCCGATCCCGGCCGACAAGTCGCGGTGGGGCTCCTTCGAGGAGCTGGCGGACCGCAACCGCGCCGTCCTGAAGTCGATCCTCGACGAGACCTCCGCGAAGGCCGACTGGCCGAAGGGAAGCGTGAAGCAGAAGGTCGGTGACTTCTTCGCCTCGGGCATGGACGAGGCGGCCATCGAGAAGGCCGGGTCGAAGCCGCTCGCGCCGTGGCTCGTGAAGATCGACGGCGTGAAGTCGAACGCGGGCCTCCCGAAGCTCGTCGCCGAGCTCCACGGCCGGCGCCTCATGGCCGGCTACGGCTTCTTCGTGGCGCAGGACCAGAAAGAGACGACCCGCTACATCCCGATGCTCAGCCAGGGCGGTCTCGGCCTTCCCGACCGGGACTACTACTTGAAGGACGACGCGAAGTCGAAGGAGATCCGCGAGAAGTACCTCGCCCACGTGGCGAAGATGCTCGAGCTTCTCGGGGATGCTCCCGAGGCCGCGAAGGCGAAGGCCGCCGTCGTGATGGACCTCGAGACGAAGCTCGCGAAGTCCTCGCGCACCCGGGTCGAGCTGCGCGAACCCGAGAAGAACTACAACAAGCGGACCCTCGCCCAGCTCGTCTCCGAGGCCCCCGGCTACGACTGGAAGGCCTACTTCGCCGCGATGGGAGTTCCCGCGAGCCAGGAGCTCAATGTCCGTCAGCCCGAGTTCGCGACCGCGTTCGCGGCGATGGCCGCCTCCGAGCCGCTCGACTCCTGGAAGACCTACTTCCGCTGGCACCTTGCGAGGGCCTCGGCGGCCTATCTCCCGAAGAGGTTCGACGAGGAGTCGTTCGCCTTCTTCGGCCGGACGCTGAACGGCGTCCCCGAGCAGGAAGAGCGCTGGAAGAGGGTTCAGGCCGCCACCGACGGCGCCCTCGGCGAGGCGCTCGGCCAGATCTACGTCGAAAGGGCTTTCTCGCCGAAGTCGAAGGAGCGGATGAAGGTCCTCGTCGAGAACCTCCGCGCCTCGCTGAAGAACCGCATCGAGGCCGCGCCGTGGATGGGCGCCGAGACGAAGAAGGCGGCACAGAATAAGCTCGCCGCGTTCGGCGTCAAGATCGGCTATCCCGACAAATGGCGTGACTACTCGGCCCTCGATGTCTCGCGCGCCTCGTACTTCGACAACGTCGTCGCCGCGAACGCGTTCGAGGTGAAGAGGAACCTCGGCAAGCTCGGCAAGCCGATCGACCGGACCGAGTGGGGGATGACGACCCCGACCGTCAACGCCTACTACAGCCCGACGATGAACGAGATCGTCTTCCCGGCGGGGATCCTCCAGCCCCCGTTCTTCTGGGCCGACGGGGACGACGCCGTGAACTACGGAGGCATCGGCGTCGTCATCGGGCACGAGATGACGCACGGCTTCGACGACTCCGGCAGCCGCTACGACGCCGAGGGAAACCTGAAGAACTGGTGGACCGACGAGGATCGCAAGGCCTACGAGGCGCGGACGGACCTCGTCGTGAAGCAGTTCGACGGCTACAAGCCGCTCGCCGACCAGACCATCAACGGAAAGCTCACGCTGGGCGAGAACGTCTCGGACCTCGGCGGCCTGAAGGTCTCCTACGAGGCGCTGGGAAAGGCGCTCGGGAAGGAACCGGGACAGGCGCCGAAGGTGGAGGGCTTCACCCCGGCCCAGCGCTTCTTCCTCAGCTACGCGGCCGTCTGGCGGAACAACATCCGCGACGAGGCGCTCCGCGTCCGTCTCAACACCGACCCCCACAGCCCCGGCCGCTTCCGCGTCCTCGGCCCGCTCTCGGCGCTTCCCGAGTACCACGCCGCCTTCGGCTGCGCCGGGGCCGGCCCGATGGTGGTGCCGGAGGCCGAGCGGCCGAGCATCTGGTAGGGGATGACGACCTCCGAGGAGGGAAGATGAAGATCGCCTCACCGGCATTTCCCGCAGGAGGAGCCATCCCCCAGAAGCACACCTGCGAGGGGACCGACATCTCGCCGGAGCTGACCTGGTCCGAAGTCCCCGAAAGGACGAAATCGCTCGCCCTCG
>JACRCS010000068.1 GCA_016218905.1 Deltaproteobacteria bacterium | reverse complement strand
GTGGTCCTCGTCGCCGAGGATGTCGCTCAGGCTCGCGAAGCGGCCGTCCTCCAGGATGAGCCCCATGGCGATGCCGGCGACGCCCGCCTTGACGGGGATGCCCGCGTCCATGAGGCCCAGGCTTCCGCCGCAGACCGTGGCCATGGAGGAGGAGCCGGTGCTCTCCAGGACCTCGGAGACGAGTCGGATCGTGTAGGGGCAGCTCTCCTGGGACGGGAGGACCGGCGTCAGCGCCCGCTCCGCCAGGGCTCCGTGCCCGATCTCGCGGCGGCCGGGGGCGCGCATGAACTTCGCCTCGCCCGTGGAGAACGGGGGAAAGTTGTAGTGGAGCATGAACTTCTTGTAGTACTCGCCCTCCACCGCGTCGATCATCTGCTCGTCACTGGAGGTGCCGAGGGTGGCGACCACCAGGGCCTGGGTCTCGCCCCGGGTGAAGAGCCCCGACCCGTGGGTGCGTGGGAGCACCGAGACCTGGCAGTCAATGGGACGGATGTCTTCGAGCGTCCGGCCGTCGATGCGGACCTTCTCGTCGAGGATCATGCGCCGGACGAACTTCTTGGCGGCGGACTCGAACGCCTCGCCGTACTCGGCCGCGGCGGGCTTCTCCTCCTCCGAGAGGGAGGCGAGGAGGTTCGCCTTGGCTTCCCGCAGGGCGGCCGACCGCGCCTTCTTCGCCCGCTCCCGGTACGCCGCGGCGCCGAAGTCGGCGAAGAAGCCGGCGCCCTTGGCCACGACCTCCTCCGCGGGGGCAGGCTTGACGAACTCGCGCTTGTGCTTGCCTGCGAGGCCGCGGAGCTCCTCCTGCAGGGCGCAGAGCTTCTTGATCTCCTCGTGGCCGAGCTCGATGCCCCGGAGGACCTCGTCCTCGCTCAGGATGTCCGAGCCGCTCTCGACCATGAGCACCGCGTCCTTCGTGCCCGCGATGATGAGATTGAGCCGGCTCGTCTCCATCTGCTGGAGGGTCGGGTTGACCACGTACTGCCCGTCCACGAACCCGATCCGCACCCCCGCCATGGGGCCGTCGAAGGGCACGTCCGAGATCGTGAGCGCGGCCGAGGCGCCGATCATCCCGACGATGTCGGACTGGTTCTCCAGGTCGTGGGAGAGCACGGTCGCGATCACCTGCGTTTCGTTCCGGAAGCCCTTCGGGAAGAGGGGCCGGATGGGCCGGTCGATGAGGCGCGCCGTCAGCGTGTCGGAGTCGGGCGGCCGGCCCTCGCGCTTGAAGAAGCCCCCCGGGATCTTGCCGGCGGCGAAGGTCTTGGACTGGAAATTGACGGTCAGGGGGAAGAAGTCCGCGCCCGCCCTCGGTTCAGCTTCCGCCACGGCCGTGACCAGCACGACCGTCCCGCCGTAGGTGGCGAGGACCGCGCCGTGCGCCTGACGCGCCATGCGGCCCGTTTCGAGGGTGAGGGGTTTTCCCCCAACGTCCAACGTGACTTTCTTTATGTCGAACAAAATTCACACTCCGTTCGTTCTGCGTGACTGGGCGGCGTTCCGCGAGACTACTTTCGGATGCCGAGCCGATCGATCAGTGTCCGATATCGCTCCACGTCCTTGCCCTTCAAGTAGTCGAGGAGGCAGCGGCGCTGGCCGACCAGCTTCAGCAGCCCTCGACGGGAGGCGTGGTCCTTCTTGTGGGTCTTGAAGTGGTCCGTGAGGTAGTTGATCCGCTCGCTCAGGAGCGCGATCTGGACCTCCGGCGAGCCCGTGTCGGTCTCGTGAGTCCTGAACTGATCGATCACCTCTTGCTTCCGCTCGGTCGTGAGCACCATGGCTTCTATTCCTCCTTCTATCTTTCGTCTCGATTCGTCGCCGCTCGGCAGACCTGTAAACTCCGCGCAAAGAGGGTACTTTTAACACCAATGCCGGGGAACGTAAAGAATCGATCCGGCCAGCATCCCCGCCTCATTCTCGAGCGACGGTGGCCGGCGTCCTCCAGCGTAGGGAGCCGGTGGACCAAATGGACGTGGTGGACTGCGTGGACTCGTCGGGTCCACGTAGAGCGTAGGGTGGGGCGTTCCGCCGCAGGCGGGTTGCCCCACGCGCGGGCGAACCTCGCTGCGCGAGAACCGCCCACCCTGCGGCAACTCGTCGGGTCCACGTAGTCCACTTCGTCCATCCTGTCCACGAGCCGGTCTCCCCGGCTACGCCGCGGGCCGGAAGACCTTGAGCGGCCTCAAGTCTCCCCCTTCCGCCCTGGCCACCGCCAGCAGGTCTCCCGTCTGGTCGAAGACGGCGAGATCGCCTTCTTCCTTCCCGGCTCCTTCGATGCGGCGGCCCGAAGCGAGGGCCCGGGCGTCGGGAGGAGAGACGGTGAAGGAGCGCAGGCCTTCGACCATCTTGCGGGGCGGCAGCACCCTCGCCCAGGCCGAGAGCCCCTCGGCCTCGAGGCAGCCCAGCGAGACCGCGTCTGCGAGACCGTACGGACCCGAGCGCGTGCGAACCAGGTCCCAGAGGCACGCGCCCGTTCCCAAGGCCTCGCCGACGTCGCGCGCGAGCGACCGGATGTACGTGCCCTTGGAGCAGGTCACGTCGATCGTGAGGTCAGGAGGCGCCCACTCGAGCAGCTCGAGGCGGAAGATCTCGACGGCACGCTCGGGGAGGGCCACGGGCAGGCCGCGCCTCGCCCTGCGGTACGCCGGCACGCCCCCGACCTTCACCGCGCTGTGCTCGGGCGGAACCTGGAGGATCCTCCCGCGAAACCGCGCGAGCGCGCGCTCCACGTCTTCGCCGGAGAGTTCCGGGACGAGGCGCTCCTCGAGCAGCGTCCCTTCGCGGTCGTGGGTGTCGCGCACCTGCCCGAGACGAAGCCGGGCGCGGTAGCCCTTCTCGTGACAGACGAGGTACTCGAGCAGCCGCGTGGCCCGGCCGAGTCCCACGAGGAGCACCCCCGAGGCGAGCGGATCGAGAGTGCCCGCGTGCCCGAAACGGTCCGCTCCGAGTGCCCGCGCGGCCCGCCGGGCCGCCGCGTGGGAAGAGAGCTCCAGCGGTTTGTCGAGGACGAGCAGGCCCCAGCGGCCTTCGTCCGCACGCGCCTCACCCAACCTGCCGCCTCAGGAGGAGCTCCTCGTCCAGTGCCTCCTCGATCATGGCGTAGAGCCGCCGCCGGATCTCCTCGACGCTGCCCTCCACCGTGGCTCCGGCGGCGTTACGGTGCCCGCCGCCGTCGAACTCCGCGGCGATCCGGGAGACGTCCACGCGCCCCTTGGAGCGGAGCGCGACGCGATACCGGCCGGGGACTTCCTCGCGGAGCAGGAACCCGGCCTCGACCCCGCAGATCGAGCGGGCGTGGTTGACGAAGCCTTCCGCGTCCTCCGGGGTGGTGTGGGTCTGCCTCAGCATGGCCTGGCTGACGACGAGGCTCGCCGCCTTGTCCCGCGGCGAGAGCTCGAGGGTATCGAGCACCAGGCTGAGGAGCCGAAGCCTCCCGATGGGCTGCTGGTCGTAGACCAGGTGGGAGACCTCCGACGCGTTCACGCCGCGGGCGACCATTTTGCCCGCGATGTCGAAGGCCCGGGCGTTCGCGTTGGAGAATCGGAAGCGTCCCGTGTCCGTCAGGACCGCCGTGTAGATCGCCGTGGCCGCGCTGTACCGGATGGGAGCGGGGATGGCCTGGAGGAGATCGTAGACGAGCTCGGCGGTGGCACACGCCTCGGGATCCACGAGGTTGACGGTCGCGAAGCCGGCGTTGCCCGGGTGGTGATCGATGTTGACCGATACCCGGCCGGCCTTCAGGAGATCGTCGGGCAAGCCCGTCCGGCTCTGAGAGCCGCAGTCCAAGAGCACCACGACGTCGTATCCCGTCCGGTGGGCGGGTTGCAGCTGCACCCGCTCCGCCAGCGGGAGCCACGTCAACGTGGCCGGCACGCCGTCCACGTTGACGATCTCGCACTCTTTCCCGAGGCTCTCGAGGCTGGCCGCGAGCGCCAGGGAGGAGCCGATGGCGTCTCCGTCCGGATTCTGGTGGGAGACGAGGAGAAACCGATCGCCCTCGGCAATCGCCTTACGAACCTCAGCGATCTGGTTCTTCCTGCTCATGCCCGATGTCCTTCAGGATTCCCTGGAGCCTCAATTCCCGCTCCAGCGCCTCGTCGTACTCGAAGCGGAGCTCCGGGATGACCTTCAGCCGCAGCCTCCGGCCGAGCTCCCTGCGCACGAAGGGCGAGGCGCTCTCCAGCCCCTTCTTCGTCTGCTCGAGGGCGGAGCGGTCTCCCAGGACCGTGTAGTAGACCCGGGCATAGTGGAGGTCCGGCGAGACGTGCGCGGACGTGAACGTCACGAACCCGATCCGGGGATCCTTGACCTCTCGCTGAATGATGTCGGCGACCTCGTGGAGGACGGCGTCCGCCACACGGAGGGATCTTCTCGTTTCCATTTCTTGGTCCGGTCCTGGAACCGCACGGGACACCAGGATGTCCCGTCTTAGGGTTCTTCGCCCCTCTTGGAGCTGTTGCGTGTGGGCGAAGGCGCTGAACCCCGCCTTCGCCCAGATCATCGTGCGCGTGAACTGACCGCACGGACATCAGACGTGGAGAAGATCGAGGTCGGCTCGGGTGATCTGAGCCAAGTACAGGCGCTCGATGAAATCCACCACTCTGTCGAGAATCGAATTGGCCAACCGGCCGTCGTTGGAGACCACGGCGAAGCCGATCGTGGCCTTCTGATGGAGGTCCAGGGAGTCCACCTCGGCCACGCTGATGTCGAACTCGTTGCGGACCCGTTGGATCACCCTCCGAACGACGCTCCGCTTCTCCTTGAGACTGTGGGCCTCCGGGATGAAGAGGTCCACCGTGCCCACCCCCACGACCACGCCGGCTCCTTACAGCGTCCTCTGGACTTCTTCGACCATGTAGAACTCGAGGACGTCGCCCTCCTTCAGGTCGGCGTAGTTCTGGACGGAGAGGCCGCACTCCAGTCCCTCCTTCACCTCGCGGACGTCGTCCTTGAAGTGCTTGAGGCTCGCAAGCTGGCCCTCGTAGACGACGACGCTGTCGCGCAGGAGCCGCAGTCGCGCGCTCCGCTGCACGACGCCCTGGGTGACCCGGCAGCCCGCCACCGTGCCGATCTTCGGAACGCGGAAGATCTGGCGCACCTCCGCCCGGCCGAGGACCTTCTCCTGCATGGTGGGGGCGAGGAGCCCTTCCATGGCCTTCTTCACGTCGTCGGTGGCGTCGTAGATGATCGTGTAGAGGCGGATGTCGACGCCGACCTGTTCGGCCAGCGTGGCGGCCTTCGCCTCCGGCCGTACGTTGAAGCCGACGACGATCGCGTTGGAGGCGCTCGCCAGGTTTACGTCCGTCTCCGTGATGCCGCCCACTGCCCCGTGGATCACCTTGACGCGGACCTCGCCGGTCGAGAGCTTCTCCATGGCGCGGCTGACTGCCTCCACGGAGCCCTGCACGTCGGCCTTGATCACGAGGGGGAGCTCCTTGACCTCGCCCTCGGCGATCTTCGCCTGGAAGTCCGCGAGCGTGATCTTGCGGGCCTGGGCCATCTCCTCTTCCCGGGCCTTGTCCACCCGGCGACCTGCGACCTCCTTGGCCGTCCTTTCGCTCTCGACGACGACGAAGTTCTCGCCGGCCGTCGGGACGCCGTTCATGCCGGTAAGCTCGACGGGGATGCTCGGCCCCGCCTGCTTGATCCGTTTGCCCTGGTCGTTGGTGAGCGCGCGGACGCGGCCGTAGTAGCTCCCGGCCAGCACGACGTCGCCCGCCTTCAGCGTGCCCTCCTGGACGAGCACCGTCGCGACGGGGCCCCTCCCCCGGTCGAGGCGTGCTTCGATCACGACTCCAAGCGCGGGTTTGTCGGGGTTCGCCTTCAGCTCCATCACCTCGGCCTGGAGCGCGATCATCTCCAGGAGCTCCTCGATGCCCGTCTTCTTCTTGGCCGAGACGGGCAGGAACATCGTCTGCCCGCCCCACTCTTCCGGCACGAGCCCGTGGTCGGTGAGCTCCCGGCGGACCCGGTCCGGGTCGGCGTCGGATTTGTCCATCTTGTTGATGGCGACGATGATCGGGACGTTGGCGGCCCGGGCGTGGTCGACGGCCTCCACGGTCTGGGGCATCACCCCGTCGTCGGCCGCGACCACCAGCACGACGATGTCGGTGACCTGCGCGCCCCGCGCCCGCATGGCCGTGAACGCCTCGTGGCCGGGCGTGTCGAGGAAGACCAGCGGCCCGCGGCTCGTCTCGACCTCGTACGCGCCGATGTGCTGCGTGATGCCGCCCGCCTCCCCGGCGGCCACGCGCGCCTGGCGGATCGCGTCGAGGAGCGACGTCTTGCCGTGGTCGACGTGGCCCATGACCGTGACGACGGGGGGCCTGCCGGCCAGGTCCTCCGGCCGGTCTTCCTTGCGGGAGAGCATCTCCTCTTCGCCCACCACCACGTTCTCGATCTCGTAACCGAACTCGTCCGCTACGAGAGAGGCGGTCTCGGAGTCGAGCGTCTGGTTGATCGTCGCCAGGATCCCGAGGCTGATGAGCTTCTTGATGAGCTCGGGCGCCTTGACGCCCATGCGCCTGGCGAGCTCGGAGACGGTGATCACCTCGCTGATGCGGATTCTGCGCTTGATCGCCTTGGGAACCGTGATCAGGGTCTTCTGCGGAGCGCGCCTGGCCTCGGCGACGGGCTCCCGGTCCCTCGTCTTCTTGCCCTTCTTGCCCTTCTTCTCCGCCTTGCGGGCCTCCCGTTCCTGCTTCGACATCGGGTAGACCGTCGGGGCCACGGGCGCCAGGGGCGCGGGGCGGTCCTCGGGATGGATGAAGCGGACCACCTTCAGACCGCGGAACTCCTCCCTGGGAGCCGCCGGAGCTTCTTCGGCCGGGGGTGCGACCGGGGCCGCCTTCTCCGGCTCGGCTGCCGCGGTCACCTCGGTGGTGGGCGGCTCGGGAAGCGTCATCTCGACCGGAGGGAGAGGTTCCGCGGGTACGGGCGGCTCCTCGATCGGCACGAGCACCGGTGCCGGTTCCGAGGGGGCGGCCGAGGCCGGGACCGGCGCGAGCTCTTCCGTGACCGGCTCGACAGGGAGCTCGGCCTCGGGCGGGGGCGGCGCCTCCACCTTCTTTCGCCGGCGGACGATCGGCCTCTGGGCGGCTTCGGCGTCGCCTTCGAGCTCACCGGCACCCGGGCGTATCCCCCCCAGGATCGAGACGGCCCGGAGGACCTCCTCGTCTTCGACGGGGCTTAGATGACTGCGAACCTTTACGCCCTGGGTCATCAGGGCGTTCATCAGGTCCTGAACCTCGAGGCCGTGCTGTTTCGCGGCTTCAAATACTCGGACTTTTGCCATGCCCTTGCTATCCTGCGTAGGACGTCCAGCGCTGATCTGGGGCGCCGGACTCAAGAAGTACCGTCGTCTTGGCCGCTGGTCGCGGCCATCACCTCAGCCTCGAAGACCTCCCGCGCGGCCGCCTTGAGAGCATCCGCGGCGGTGGCATCCCAGCCCAGGGTCTCCGCCACGAGCTCCGGGGCGGCGCTCGCCAGTTCCTCCAGGCGGTGGATCCCGGCGCGAGCGAGCTTGGCCACCTTGAGCGGATCCATGCTGGGGAGCCGCATCATCTTCCGCTTCTCCTCGTCGCGCCGCCGGCTGTCCTCTTCGCTGATGATGTCGAGCCTCCAACCCATCAGCCTGGCGGCGAGCTTCACGTTCTGGCCCCGTTTCCCGATGGCCAGGCTGAGCTGGTCCTCGGGCACGATGACCGTCATGGCGTGCTGCTCCTCATCGATCAGGACGCGGGAGATCTGGGCCGGGGAGAGGGCGTTGCTCGCGTACATGGCCGCGTCGTCGTTCCACACCACGATGTCGATCCGTTCGCCGCGCAGCTCCTGCACCACACCGCGGACGCGGGAGCCCCGCATGCCGACGCACGCTCCCACCGGGTCCACGTCGGAGTCGTGGGAGACGACGGCGATCTTGGCCCGCTCGCCCGGCTCCCGGGTGCACGCCTTGATCTCCACGACGCCCTCGCGCACCTCCGGGACCTCGATCTCGAAGAGCTTCTTCAGAAACTCGGGATGGGTCCGGGAGAGGATGAGCTGGGGCCCCTTCGACTCCTTCTGGACCTTCAGGAGGAAGGCGCGGATCCGGTCTCCCTGGCGGTAGCTCTCGCTACGGATCTGCTCCCCGTGCGGCAGGACGGCGTCGGTGCGGCCCAGGTTGACGATGATGTCGCCCTTCTCGACCCGCTGGACGATGCCGTTGATGATCTCGCCCCGGCGATCGATGAACTCGCTGTAGATGATGTCCCGCTCCGCCTCGCGCACCTTCTGAATGATCACCTGCTTGGCGACCTGGGCGATGATTCGGCTCAGGTCGCCCAGGTCCACCGGGATGCCGAGCTCGTCGCCGGCTTCGCAGGAGGGATCGTACTTTTCGCGAGCTTCTTCGATGTCGATCTCGGTGTAGGAATCCGTTACCTCTTCGACAACCGTCATATACTCGAAGATGTTGATCTGGCCCTGCTCTTCATCGTATTGGGCCTCGAGGTTCCTGTTGCCCAGCTTTTTTCGGGCAGCGGTCACCATGGCCTGTTCCAGTGCGTCGATGAGGATCTCGCGATCGATCCCCTTCTCCCGGACGACCTGGTCAATGATGCGGTTCAAGTCTTTCATCGTCGTCTCACTTGCGGTCCTTGCTCGTCCGTCCTCTTCTTCGCGGAGGCGAGCCACGTAGGCCTAGAACTTCAGTTCGGGATCGAGGTGCGCCTTGCGAATGCGATCGATCCCGATGACGATCTGTTTCGCGGTCGAAGGTTCTTCGAGGATCAGACGTCCTTCGCCGTCCAGCCCCAGGTTCTTACCCCGAAAGTTCTTGCGGCCTTCCAGGGGCTCCTCGAGCTGCACGGCTACGAGCTCTCCGGCGAAACGTTCGAAGTCCGCGCGAGTCTTCAGGGGCCGGTGGATTCCCGGAGAAGAGACTTCCAGCGCGTACCGGAAGGGGAGCAGGTCCGCCACCTCGAGATGGGGACTCACCTCCCGCGACAGCCTCGCGCATTCGTCCAGGGTGATGCCCCCTGGCCGGTCGACCAGCAGGCGGAGCACCCACCGGCCGAACTCCGAGCGCAGTTGGAGATCGACGAGTTCGTAGCCCGCGTCGTCGACCACGGGTCGAAGGATCTTCTCGATCGCTTGTGCGCGCTCTCGGATCTCCATGCCTGACTGGGAGCTGGGCGAAACAAAAAAAGTGGGCGCTTGCCCACTTTTCAGTAGACTCTTCAGAAGAGCGAAAATTTATCAGGGTTGGCTATCAGTGTAAAGAAAAAAGTCTCGGGGCGGAGAGCGCGGGCCGAAGCTGCGCTCTGGGCGATGGGGCACGGGCCACGGACGGGCGCGGACTTGCACGGACTTACACGGACCCCCGGGATGTCGGGTCGGGCTGTCCGTGCCCGTCCGTGGTCGTGCGTGGCCCCGCGGCGCTCGAATTCCCACGGTTTTCCTTCACCTTGCAGGCCTCTCGCCCGTTCACTAGAATGCGCTCGTCCCTTGGGCGGCGGTTCCGCCGCCGTGACCTCCTGAGTGGGTGCTGATGGGAGTGCGGCGCGCTCTTCTGTTGCTGTTGGCTGCGGCGCTGTTCGCACCGGCCGCCCACGTCTGGGGGCGGACCGGGCACGCGTACATCGACACGGTCCAGTTCCGTCGCGGGACTCGTTCGGATCTGCTGGTGAGCTTCCGCGTGCAGCGGGCGTTCGACGACCGGGTGGTCGACACGCTGGACGCCGGCCTGCCCGTGCGGTTCACGTATCAACTTCGCGTGCTCCGTTCCCGGGACGTCTTGAGCGACGTCGTGGTCAAAGACGTTCACTTCGACCGGACTCTCGTGAAGGACAACCTTAAGGACCGCTACCGCGTAGAGCCGGAGCGCGGGCGGCAAGGGCAGGACGTCGCCAGCCTGGCCGAAGCCGTCGAAGCCATGACGCGGGTCGAGGGCGTGAGGCTCCTGCCCCTCGACGCCCTCGGACGGTCGGGACCGCTCGTCCTGAAGATCAAGGCGAAGCTCCAGAAGTTCCAGCTTCCCTTCCACCTCCACTATCTCTTCGCCTTCGTCTCCTACTGGGACGTGGAGACCGACTGGTACGTCGTGGAGCTTCCGGCGAACGCGGACGCCGTTCCGTGAGGCCCACCGGCCGGCCGCGCACGAGGAGACCCGTCGTCAGCACCGCCCTCTGGGGAGGGGGGATCCTCCTGCTCTGGGCGGTCCTCGCCTTCGTCCAGAACCGCCTCTTCCAGACGGTACGAGGGGGCGGCCTCCTGGAGACGCTCGCGGTCTTCGGCGTCATCAACTTCAACATCCTGCTCCTGCTCCTGCTCCTCTTCCTCACCTTCCGGAACCTGATCAAGCTCGCCTTCGAGCGGCGCAGGGGCGTCCTGGGCGCCCGCCTGAAGACGAAGCTCGTCCTCGCGTTTCTCGCGATGACGATGATTCCGACGGCGATTCTCTACGTCGTGAGCGCCGGCTTCCTCGCCCGCAGCATCGAGAGCTGGTTCAGCACGCGGGTGGACGGAGCGCTCCGGCAGGCCCTCCACGTCGCCCGCGCCTATTATCGGGTGGAGGAGGACCGGGTGCTGCGGTCCTGCCGCCAGATCGCGCGGGAGCTCGGCGGGGGCGGCCCCGAGGCGCCCGACCTCCACGAGCGGCTCTCGAAGGCCGTCTTGGAGCAAGGCGTCGGCGCGGTGGCGGTCTTCTCGGCGCAAGGCGAGCTCACGGGCTGGGCGTCCCATCCTCAGCGGAGCGCGAGGCAACTCGCCTCCGGCGCGGCTCAGGAGGCGGCGAGAGCCCTGGCCGGACGCGAGCTCTCCGGCGTCGTCCGC
>JACRCS010000837.1 GCA_016218905.1 Deltaproteobacteria bacterium | reverse complement strand
GATGGCGAGGCCGATCCCCGTTCCCGGGTACTTCGATCCTCCGTGCAGGCGCTCGAAGATGTGGAAGATCCTCTCCCTGTCCGCCGGGGCGATTCCGATTCCGTTGTCCGAGACCGAGAAGAGCCACTCCCCCTCCCGGCAGCTCGCGGAGACGTGCACCCGGGGAGGCTTTCCCTGGGCGAACTTGAGCGCGTTGTCGAGCAGGTTCTGCAAGATCCGCGCGAGCTGCGTAGGCGCAGCGACGACGGTGGGCAGCGGATCGCGGGTGACGCTCGCGCCGCTCTCCTCCACGGACCGCCGGAGGTTCTGGAGAGCTTCCTCGAGGAGCGCTTCGCAGTCGACCGCCCGTAAGGGTTCTCCGCCGGAGTGGCGCGAGTAGTCGAGGAGGTCGCGGATGAGGAGCTGCATCCGGTTGGCCCCTTCGAGCGACTGGTCGATGAAGGTCCTCCCGTCGTCGTCCAGGTCGGGCCCGTAGCGCTGCTCCAGGAGCTTCAGGAAACCGATCACCGCGACCAGAGGCTGCTGCAGGTCGTGGGACGCGACATAGGCGAACTGCTCCAGCTCCGCGTTGGAGCGTGCGAGCGCTTGGGCCTGCTGCTCGAGCGCGCCCTCGGCCCTCCTGCATTCGGAGATCTCCCTCACCAGCGCGGCGTTCACTTCCAGGAGCTCGGCGATACGCTCCCGCACCCTCGACTCCAGCCCCGCTCTGGCGCGCTGGTGGAAGAGCTCCCGATCGAGCGCGCCACCCAGGAGCGCCGCCAGCGTCCGGAGCGCCTCCACGTCGACCTCGTCCCAGTCCCGCGGCTCCTTGCGGCTGTCCAGGCCGACGCCGCCCCACCAGCCTTCGGTGGTGAAGACCGGCGCCACGAGGACCGAGCGCACGCCGGCGGCCAGGAGCGCCTCCCGCTCGGCCCGGGGAAGCCCCTCGGCGGCTCCGCGGACGAGATCCCCGTTGCGCAGGACTTCGGCCCAACGCGCAAGGGCGCTCCCACGGACGGGCAGCTCGCACGCGGGACCCTCCGTCCACGCGTACCGGAGGTCGAGGGGGGGCTCCTCCTCGCCCGGCGCCGGAGCGACCACGAACCCGCCGCTCGCCCCGGCGGCCCGCCCCAGCCGCGCGAGCACGGGTGCCACGACCTTGCCCGAGTCGTGCCTGGAGAAGAGCTCCTGAGCGGTCCAGCAGATCGCGCCAAAGAGGCGGCTCTGCCGCGCCCAGGGGGGTTCACCCCCGACCGTCTCCTCGTCGAGCCCCCGTTCCATGTTTTCCTCCCGGTCGGAAGCCCCCGACTCCCCGCAAGATATACAGCCGGCGCCCGCAGTCAAACCGATTCCGCGGCTGCGGGCGGTGCTTCCAGCCGCCTCCAGCAGGCGAGCACCCACTGCGTCTCTTCCTCCGGGGTCTTGACTTCGCCGTCCAGCCTCGCCTTCAGGAGCCCGCTCAGGAGCGGCCGGTAGAGCGGTCCCGGCGGGATGCCGAGAGCGCGAAGCTCACGGCCCCCCCGGTGGGGGCGGACCCCCGAGAGCTTCGTGTAGTAGCGGCTGATGAGCTTCCGCTTCTCCTCGTCCTTCGTCTTCGCCATGAGGAAGAGCATCACCTCCTGGTCCAGCCGGTGGAGGATCTCGTAGGTCCGGCTGTCGCGCACCACGCCGCGTTCCAGCTCCACGCGCAGCTCGGAGAGCGCGCGGTAGCCCTGACGGCGCGCCGCCAGGAGCGAACGGCCCTCCCTGTCCCGGACTCCGAAGGAGACGGCCCACTCCTCGATCTCGTCGTCGGAGAGCGGGTCGAGGACCGCGAGGAGGTAGATGAACCAAGTGCGCAGCGGAGCGTCCAGGTAGAGGAGCTGGAACCAGGTGACGACGTCCTTCACCCGCTCCACGAGCTCCCGCGTCTTCCCGTCGAGGCGAAGCGAAGGGTGGAGCGAGGTGAGGATTCCCTGCTCCTCCAGGACCTCGATCGCGCGGGCGGGATCGCCCTCCTTGAGGAGCGCGATCCACTCCTGGAGGAGCCGCTTCCCGCGGGCCTGGGCCACGAACCCCGCGCTCACGGCGCTCCGCAGGAGCTTCTGGGTCTGCCGGCCGAGATGGAACCCGAAGCGGACCTGGAACCGCAGCGCGCGCAGCACGCGGGTGGGATCTTCCACGAACGAGAGGTTGTGGAGGATGCGGATCGTCCCCTCCTTGACGTCGCGCAAGCCGCCGAAGAAGTCGATGACCTCGCCGAAGCGCCTGGGATCGAGGCGTAGCGCCAGCGTATTGATGGTGAAGTCGCGCCGGTAGAGGTCGAGCTTGAGGCTCGAGGTTTCGACCGCCGGCAGCGCCGCGGGTTGGGGGTAGTACTCCGTTCGCGCCGTAGCGAGATCGATCCGGAAACCGTCGGGAAGGATCACGGTCGCCGTCCGGAAGGCGCGGTGGGCGCGCACGCCGGCGCCCCAGTGGTCGGCGAGGACGCTCGCGAGCACGATGGCGTCGCCCTCCACGACCACATCGACGTCCAGGTTCTTCTTCCGGAGGAAGAGGTCCCGCACGAGCCCGCCGACGAGGTAGGCCTCCATCTGTAGATCATGGGCCGCCCGGCCGATCTCCGTCAGCCGCTCCAGCACGTCGGGCTCCAGCCGTTCGGTCAGGAGCTTCCCGGCGTTTCGATCTTGGACGCCCCTCGCGAGTTCGATCGACTCGGTCTGCTCGGGACCGTGAAGCGCCCGCAGGAGATCGGTCCGGGTGACCGCGGCGACCAGCCGGCGCCCCTGCACGACCGGAAGGAAGCGCTGGTTCCCGCGGATGATCCGGTCCTGGATCTCGGAGAGAGGAGCGTCCGGCCCGACCGTGGCGAACTCCGTCACCATGTACTCCTCCACCGGGACGGAGAGGAGTCCGTGTTGGAGAGCGCGGCCGACGATCTGGCGAGTGACGAGCCCCACGACCCGTTCGCCCATCACCACGGGCATGGCGTTGATGTGGTAGCGATTGAGGAGCTCGTCCACCTCGGAGAGGGGAGTCCCGGCCTCCACGGCCTTGACGGGCGTGGTCCAGATGTCCCGGGCCGCGATGCGCGGATGCACGGCCGCCGGGAGCAGCTCCAGGACGCGCTCGTGTGCCTGGACGCCGGTGAGGTCCCGGATGGTGGCGGAGCTCGCCTC
>JACRCS010000836.1 GCA_016218905.1 Deltaproteobacteria bacterium | reverse complement strand
CTGCGACAGCACCCCCGTCTGCACGAGCCGTCGGGCGACACCAAGGGCGATGGCCGTGTGGCCGTCGTGCCCGCAGGCGTGCATGCGCCCCTCGTGCCTGGAGGTGAAGGGGACGTCGCTTCGTTCCTGAATCGGGAGCGCGTCGATGTCGGCCCGCAGCGCGAGGCACCTGCCGCCCGGCCGCCCCCGGAGGACCGCCGCCGCCCCGGTGAGGTCGTGGAAGGTCCGCACTTCCGCACCCATTCCGGCGAGCAGGTCGACGATGCGCCGGGTGGTGGCGTGCTCCTCGTACGCGAGCTCGGGGTACTCGTGAAAGTGGCGCCGCGCCTCCACCACCCACTCCGCGCTTCCCCCGGCCGTCGGGGTCCCGTACGTCCGACCGCGTTCGTTCATTCGGACACCTCCCGGCGCGCCCCGGGGTACTCGAGGCACCTGACACCGTGGCCCTGCCCCGCGTCCACCAGGTCGGGGGCCTCTTCGCGGCAGGCAGCCTTCGCTTGGGGACAGCGGGTGTGAAACCGGCAACCGGCGGGCGGATGGAAGACGCTCGGGACCTCTCCCTTCAGAAGCGGCCTGCGGGCCCTGGGGCCCACGGTCGCGCTCGGCGAGGCCGAGAGCAGCGCCGGCGTGTAGGGATGGAGCGGGCGGTCGAAGACGGCATCCCGGGCGCCCGCTTCGACGATCTGCCCCAGGTACATCACCGACACCCTGTCGCATAGGTGTCCGATGACGCCGAGATCGTGGGAGATGAAGAGGTAGGTGAGCCCGTACTTTTGCTGCAGGTCCTGGAGAAGGTTTAGCACCTGGGCCTGGATCGAGACGTCGAGGGCCGACACCGCCTCGTCGCACACGATCAGCCGGGGCTTAACGCTGAGCGCCCGCGCGATCCCGATGCGCTGGCGTTGGCCGCCGCTGAACTGATGGGGGTACCGGTTCGCGTGCTCCGGCCGCAGGCCCACGTCCTCCATGAGCTGCAGGACCCGGGCCTCCTTCTCTCGGCCGGAACAGATGCGGTGGATGCTAAGCGGCTCCCCAATGGCTTCCCCCACCTTCTTGCGCGGGTCCAGCGACGAGTAGGGGTCCTGGAAGACCATCTGCATCTCGCGCCGGGCCGCCTTCAGCTCCCGTCTGGCCAGGGCGTGGATGTCCCGGCCCTGGAACCGAATCGCCCCCGCGGTGGGACGTTCCAACCCTAGGACGAGCCTGCCCAGCGTGGACTTCCCGCACCCGCTCTCCCCCACGAGGCCCAGGGTCTCGCCGGCGTCGAGTCCCAGATCTACGCCGTCCACGGCCCGGCCGACGGCCAAGCTCCTCCCGAAGAGCGAAGAGCCCGTGGCGTAGTATTTCCTCACGCCGGCGAGTTCGAGGAGCTTCAGAGCCCACCGCCCCGCGACACCGCCCGCAGCTCGCCGCCCTCGGCGTTGCCCGTCCCTTCCCCTCCGGCGGCGCATCTCCAGCACCGGACGCCGTGCCCGTCCTCGCGCTCGAAGAGCTCCGGCTCGTCGTCGGCGCACTCCTTCCACCGGTGCGCGCACCGGTCCCGAAACGTGCAGCCCCGGCCGAGCTGAAGCACGCTCGGGACGACGCCCGGGATCGGCTTGAGCCGCGTTCGCCTCTCCGAGAGGCGCGGGATGGAGTCGAGCAAGCCCTGGGTGTACGGGTGGAGCGGCCGAGAGAAGAGCCTGGTGACCTCGGCGTACTCGACCACTCTTCCCGCGTACATCACCGCCACGGTCTGCGCGTGCTCCGCCACTACGCCCAGGTCGTGCGTGATGAGGATGATGGCGGTGCCGAGCTCGTTCTTGAGGTCTTCCATCAGCTGGAGGATCTGGGCCTGCACCGTCACGTCGAGGGCGGTGGTCGGCTCGTCGGCGATCACCAGCTTCGGCCCGCACGCCACGGCCATGGCGATCATGACCCGCTGGCGCAGTCCCCCGCTCAGCTCGTGGGGGTAGCTCTTCACCCTCAGCTCCGGCGCCGGGATGCCGACCTCGGCCAGAAGCTCGATGGCTCTCGCCAGAGCCTCCTTCTTCTTGTAGCCCCGGTGGAACCGGAGGCTTTCGGCGACCTGCTCGCCCACGGTGAACACCGGATTGAGCGAGGTCATGGGCTCCTGGAAGATCATCGAGATCTCGTTACCCCGGATCCTCCTCATCTCGGCTTCGCTGAGCTTCAGGAGGTCCTCTCCCTCGAACTCGATCCTGCCTTCGGCGATCCGGCCGTGGGGCTTGGGGACGAGCCTCAGGATCGACCGGCCCATGACGGTCTTCCCGCTGCCGGACTCCCCGACCACTCCGATCGTTCCCCTCCTCGCCACGCGCAGATCGACCCCATCCACCGCCCTCGCGAGGCCCATCCGGGTGACGAACTGCGTCTTCAGTCCCTCGATCGCGAGCAGCGGCTGATCGGCCCTCGCGAGGCCCGCCTCGCCTCCTCTCGCTCCTGCACGTCCTGGCAGACTATCCATCGCGATCCCTCTGGGCAGCGGTGAGCTACGTCTTCAGCTTCGGGTCCAGCACGTCCCGCAGCGTGTCCCCCAGGATGTTGCAGGAGAAGACGAGCAGGGCCAGCGCCAGTCCGGGAAAGAACGAGATGTGAGGCGCGTCCAGCAGGAAGGATCTACCTCCGCTCAGCATCACGCCCCACTCGGGCGCGGGCGGCTGGGTACCGAGCCCCAGGAAGCCGAGGGCGGCGCCGCCGAGGATGGCGTTCGCGATCCCCAAGGTCCCCATCACGACGACGGGCGCGAGCACGTTCGGCAGGACGTGCCCGAGGAGCACCCTCCCGTCCCCCGCCCCGAGGGAGATCTCCGCCGTGATGAAGAGCTCCTCCCGAACCGCCAGCACGGAAGACCTCACGACCCGGCAGTAGGCGGGCACGGCCGCGATGCCGATGGCGATGGCCGTATTCAGCATCCCGGAGCCGAGGGTCGCGACGATGAGAATTGCCAGCAACAGATACGGGAACGCCAGCATCAGGTCCATGAGCCACATGATGCTCGCGTCCACGGCCCCTCCGTAGTAGCCGGCCACTAGCCCGAGCGCCGTCCCGGACAGGAGGGCGATGGCGGTCGAGAGCAGGGCGATTCCCAGCGTGTTGCGGCTCCCGTACGCGAGCCGGCTCAGGATGTCGCGCCCCATCTCATCCACCCCCAAGAGATGGCTGCTGGAGGGTGGCTGTCTCCTCTCGGAGAGGCTCTGGGCAAGCGGATCCTGCGAGACGAGCCGCGGAGCGAAGAGAGCGCCGGTCACGACCAGGACGATGATCAGCAGGCAGGAGACCGTCAACTTGTCTTGCCGGACCCTTTGGAGCAGAAGCCGCAGCATGCCGCCCTCAACTATCGCGCCCGGGCTCTTCGGCCAAGCGACACCGTCGGGTTGATGAGTCCGTACATCACGTCCGTCAGCATGTTGATGACGATGAAGAAGCCGGCGATGACCAGAATGCCCATTCGGATCACCGGGTAATCCCTCGCGAAGATCCCCTGGACCAGCAGACGCCCGAGTCCCGGCCAGGCGAAGATCGTCTCGGTAATGACTGCTCCGCCGAGCAACACGCCGAACTGCAGGCCGATGATCGTGACCACGGGGAGAAGCGCGTTCCGGAGAGCGTGCTTGTAGATCACCATCGGTTCCGGAAGGCCTTTGGCCCTGGCCGTGGTGATGTAGTCCTGCCGCAGGACCTCCAACATGCTCGACCTCGTCATCCTCACGATGATGGCGAGCGAGTAGCACGACATGGTGGCGGCGGGGAGAATGAGGCTGCGCCAGCCGTCCCTCCCGAAGGCCGGCAGCAGGTTCAGGACCACGGAGAAGAGGTAGATCATCATCAGCCCGAGCCAGAAGATCGGCAGGGAGACGGCGATCATCACGATGAACCGGATGCCCTTGTCGAGGTAGGAGTTCTGGCGAACCGCCGAGGTGACGCCGATCGGAACGCCGATGGCGACCGCCACCAGGATCGAGGCGAGGGCGAGCGACAGAGTCGCGGGAAGCACGCTGCGGAGCTCCTGAACGACGGGGCGGCCCGTCTCGAAAGACTTGCCGAAATCGCCGTGCAGGGCGCCCGTGAGGAAGCGCGTGTACCGTACGTGCAGCGGCTTGTCGAGCCCGAGCTCCGCCGAGAGCTGGGCATGCCCCGCCTCGGTATAGTCCTGCCCGAGGAGCATTGCCGCCGGGTCGCCGGGCGCCAGGTCGAGCAACACGAACGTGATCGCCGAGACGCACAGGAGCAGGAGGGCGGCGTTGGCGACTCTGCGCAGGAGGTACCGTATCATCGGCGGCCTACCCCGGCTGACGTGACTTGAGCTTCCCCTTGGTGAAGCCGTAGCCGCGCGCCCGCGCGTTCAACGACCAGTACTCCAGCGCGTCGTAACAGAATGCGATCGCCGCCACCTTGGCGATGTCCACCTTGCCGCCGTCGGTCAGGATCCCCTCGTCCGCGTGCGCGGCAACCACCTCCGCCATGAAGACGTCGTGGGTACCGCAAGGGACGACCTGGGTGATCTTGCACTCGAGATTCACCGGGCACTCGGCGATGAGCGGGGACTTCACGACCGAGGCCGGAAGCTCCGTGAGCCCCGTCGTCTCGAACTTGCTTCCGTTGCGCCCCGAGGCCACGCCACAGTAGTCCGTGACCCCCAAGTGCTCCATGCCGGGGATGTTGATGACGAAGTCCCCTCCCTCCTTGAGCATCGGATAGGAGAACCTTGCAGGTCTCACCGAGATGTAGACCAGAGGCGGGTCAGCGCTGAGGATTCCCGTGTAAGAGATCGTGATGATGTTGCTGTTGCCGTTCCCGTCGCAACAGCTCACCAGAACCGCCGGAAGCGGATAGAGAATCGTCTTGGGTTTGAGCTGCCGTTTCGGCATGTTGTTCAGCCTCCTCGCCATTCGGGCGTTGTCGCGGAACGGGCTAACGTACGATCCACTCTTCACTGACGGCATTCCAGATCGAAATCCCGCCCTTCCAGCCCCAGGCCGTCTCCGGGATACGCACGAAGTTCATGTACATCCTGTCCGAGGACGTTCCCAGCACACGCTCGAACACCTCGGTAAACCGAACCGAGAGGTCATGGTTCATCTTATGATCGAGGCCGACCATGCTCCGCACCTCAGCGAAGACCAGAGGGTCGTCCTTCATGCCCATCCGCGCCTCCACCTTCTCCAGAAGAACCATAACCTTTTCGTGTTTCTTGTGGGCCGCCTCGATCATCACGTCCGTGATGGAGCTAAAGAGGTCGTCGTGTTGCCTTTCGGAGAGCGAGACGTTCGTCCGGATCATCACGGTAGGCATCGGGAGACTCCTTCGGGCCGCGCGGTTAATTGACATTCACCCCATCGAGGATGATGAGCTCCAGAGGATGGGACCGGAATCCCTGCACTTTCTTGGAAACAGCGTAGATGTTGTTCTTGTGATAGACGGGGACGCCCACGACATCTTCCAGCAATCGAGCCTCGGCCTTTTCGATCAGAGACCTTCGTTTTGACGGGTTCAACATCGCGACGGAAGCGTCCAGGAGTTTGTCGTAGTCCTGGCTTTTGTAGTTCGAAAAATTGTAGCTGCTGGCGGAGTAGAAGTTGTCTCGCAGAACCGAGTCGGGATCTCCGACCTGGTACGCCCAGCCATTGATGTAGAGCTGCTGCTCGTGCCGGGTGAGCGAGTCGAGATAGGTTCCCCACTCCATCACGCGCACCTTGACTCTCACGCCGATTTTGGACAGCTGGGCCTGGATGGCCTCGGCGATCTGTCGGTCCTTGAGGTACCGGCCCTCCGGCGTCCACAGGTTCAGCTCGAGGCCGTTCGGATATCCGGCCTTCGCCAGAAGCTGCTTGGCCTGCCGGGGGTCGAACGGATAGTTGCGGGAGGTCTTCGCCTGCTGGACCACGGCTGGAATCCACGAGTTCGCCTCTCCAACGAGCCCCTCGGCGACGTACTTCACCAGCTCGTCCCGGTTGATCGCGAGCGCCAGCGCCCTTCTCAGGTCGGCATTGCCTACGGTCTTGTCCGACACGTTGAATCCCATCCAGACGACTCGGGCTGCAGGCTCCTGGATGACGTCGACGTTCTTGCCGGCGCGGTAGGCGGCGAGCCTGTTCGGCAGCGGGTCCGCGATCACGTCCACGTCGCCGGCCTCGAAGGCCATGGTACGGGTTCCCTCCTCCGGAATCGGGATGACGTCGAACTGACGCAGCTGCGGCTTCGCGCCCCAGTAGGCGTCGTTGCGCTCCAGCACGAGCCGCTCCTTGCGCCGCCACTCCTTCAGCTTGAACTTGCCGGTCCCGACGGGGTGCTCTCCGAGCTCTTTCCCGTACTTCTCGATGGCCGCGGGACTGATCATGGCGCCCACGGGGTGGCACATATTGTTCAAGAAGGGTGCATAGGGCGTCTGCGTCTTGATGACAATCGTGTAGGCGTCTTCCACCGTCACCGACTCGATCATCCCGAAGTAGGACTTCGACCTCGGCGCGTTGCGCATTCTCTCGAGGTTGATCCGCGCTGCCTCGGCGTTGAAGTCCGTGCCGTCCTGGAACTTCACGCCCTTTCGCAGGGTGAAGCGCCAGGTCGTATCGTTCACTGCCTTCCAGGAGGTGGCGAGGACGGGGACGATCTTCAGACTCCGGTCGAGGGTCATGAGCCCTTCGTAGATCTGGTTGATCGCGAGCAGGTCGGTGGCGGACTTCCAATTGTGCGGGTCGAGGGTCGTCGCGTCCGTGCCGGTCCCGAAGCGCAGTACGCCCTTCTCCGCCGCGAGCGAGTGTCCCTGGCCGGACAGGAGAAAGAGCGCCACGAACGCCCAAACAGAGCAGGTACTCGCCGAGGATCTTCGGTGCCGGTTCATCTTGTCTCCTTTTTCGCGGTGCGGAGGAACATTCGACCGGCGCTCACGCGGCCCGTCGGACTTCATTCTTCAAGACGAGAGGTCTCGGGCTCCGACTTCCCCGAGGGTGTCCACCTGCTCGCAGACCCGGTCCCCTCTCAACGGGTTGCGGAGATTCATGTGGATCATTTCCGAGCTGAAGCCCTCTCGGATGCCGGCGTCGACCTCCTCGCAATAGAGAAGGCCGAGCCGTGCCTCGCCGCTGTTCTTCCACTGCTCCGCGAGGGGGCACAGCGAGATCAGCGCCGTCTTACGCTCCGGCGTGATCTCCCTCGTGGCCTCGAAGCCCGGCAGCATCGGGAAGTCGTAGCATTTGGAGAAATTCTCCACGTCCGGGGCGAGCCGGAGCGCATCGACCCTCTGCCGGATCCTGGCTCCCCTGGCCCGGCCGAAGTCCCTCAGGGCGGACCTCAACAGCCTTTCGCCGTCGGCGCCGTACTGGCGAAGGACCGGTCCGGCCAGGGCTACGAAGAATCCCGCAAAGAAGTGGGCGCAGTCCGTGGCAGTCCGCTTCTCGGCAGCCCGACAACAGTCACTGCGTTCCGGCGTCATCGCCCGTTCCTCCGCGCGAGAGCATTTTCAAGTCGGGTTTGTCTAGGAGGCAGTTTGAAGGGTCAGGCGAGGAGTGTCTGTAGGGAGACTTTGACAGCTCTCGTGGGGAGTATTTGGAAAGTTGTTCGGTCGGCTACTCCCTAAAGGGGACCCCGATCTGCCGGCGGGACCAGGGGAGGGGAGGAGTCTGGCTCCGCCGGCCCCTGGGCTCCGCGCCGGGTTCACAACCTGCCAATGGCGGCACCCGATGGAGGGGGGCCCTGTGGACCGGCCGCCCTGGTCGGGCTAACCTCCGGATATATCGAGGTTTTCTGACTGGCAGCAGAATTAATGCAGTTAGGCCCTTGTCGCCTGCTCCATGCGTCATTAGCTTCTGGCCGTCTGAAGATAACAATGCAGCCGCAGGGCTGACGGGGAACAGGAGGATGGCCATGAAGACTCTTCGCAAATTGTTCGCTCTTATGATTACGGTCGTTGGGCTCACTGGTACGGTTTGGGCCGGTGATCTCGGAGATACGGAAGCCTCGTTGTATGAGAGCCACTTCAACCAGGAAGAGCTCGAGAACCAGTTCTAGCGGCTTCCTCCTGCAAGCACCAAAGAGGCCCCGTTCGGGGCCTCTTTGTTTTCCCGGATCTGGTATGGGTTCGGTAGCAAGCCTCTCGAGGAAACGTGATGCGTCCGGTCCTCCATGCAGCTCCGCCGGCTGGTGCCACTGTGGTTCCGGATGATGGGCCGGTGGCGGCGGCGCCGGCTGGCACAGTGACCGCCCCGGGTGCGCTCGACAACCACCCTGTGGGCGCGCCCGGCGCACTCTATACCCGTCCCGCAGGGAGGCGCGACGCCGGGAGCTCAGTAGGCGTGCGCGCCGGATCTCTGAAGCCGGCGGAAGGAAGGGGCGCACCTCGCACCCCTTTTTGTTGTGAGGACGGTTCTCTTCTCCCGCTCTCTTCAGCTGAACTGACAAGGACCGCTGGCCTCACATGGCAAAACCTCCGTCTGCCCCGCGAGAGCACTGGTTTGCCGACCAGGGTGACACCGGTGTCTAACCTCTACTTTCCCCAAATGCCCGAATCTTAGCCTGCCAGACGTATTACGACCTCACGTGTCGCTCGTCCCAGGAGGACAACCGCAGCAAACGCCTCGCTCACCACCTTTGGTCGCTCGATCCAGACGCGACAACCCTGGGCAGAACTCAACGAATGATCCGGCGCCTGCCTTACTCGCCTTTCACCATCCGGACAATGCCACGCGTCCTAAAAAGGTGGCGACGTGGGCGAGGTTACTCGCCGCAGGACTGAATCATGCCTATTTGGCTTGCATGAACCTCTATTCAAGCGCATCCTATCACCTGACGCTGGCGCGTCGAAAAACTTCGGGCGCGCCCTTTTGGGTACGCTCGGCTGTACCGATTAGATAAGGAACGGCTTCAGCGATGCAGGCTCGCGGCATCGCAAATACTCGCTTGAACCCTTTTTCGAACAGGAGGCGCACCGATGCAAATCTCCAAACTCCTCGCCATGACAACGGAAATCGTAAGCGCCCATGCGTCGGCGACGGGCATGAAGAAGGAGGACCTGCTCGAAGAAATCGGGCAGGTCTTCGTGAGGTTGGCAGGAATTGCGGGAGTGGATGTTCCCGCCGGGCAAGTGCCAGTGCCCCAGGCCGCACCAGCAGAGCCCGAGCCCATCAAGCCTGCCGTCCCGCTCGAGGCTGCATTTGGCGCCGACAAGGTCTTCTGCATGGAGTGCGGCCAAGGCATGAAGACACTCAAGCGGCACATCTCGAGCGCGCACGGCATGAAGCCTGGCGAGTATCGGAGGAAGTTCGGAATCCCTTCGGGTACGCCCCTCGTGGCGAAGAATTACTCGGACCAGCGAAAGGCCATGGCCAAGGATCTGAAATTGGGCGAGCGACTCGTGAAAGCACGGGCCGCGAAGGGGAAGAAGGCGAAGCGCAAATAGGAAGCAATTGACCAAAGAGCGTCCAAGCCTTCGCCGATCCTCCGGCGAAGGCTTGGAGCTGCGAGCGGTTCCCTTCTACTCGTCTTGACGCTCCGACGAGAAGGCGCGCTCGATCGGGCCTTCGCAGGCGAGAGTACGGCGGCCAACGCGCGATCTCACTCAGCGCCCCGTACAAACGAGGGAGCTGTCCTTTGAGCCATCGGCCTTCGTTCCGATCTCACGGCGTCTGGCTAGAGCCTCCGTCCGAGCGATTCTTCGTCCCGTAGCGGTCAAGAACCAGCGCCCGATCCACCTCTCCAGCCTTGAAAGGTACTCCGCTTCCGGAAGTCCGAAGCGCATGGCCCACACCGAGAAGCCTCCGGGCGAAAAACGGTAGAGCTTGTCGGCGTCTTTGACAATCGCTTCTTCCAGGCAGTCCGCATCCTGTCGAGAGTCGTGGCGGGAGACGATCCGCGCGATCAGTTCGACCTTCTCCGCCGGGTAGCCGACCTCCGCCAAGATCGCTCTCGCCATCTCCGCCCCCTCTCGTTCGTGCACATCCCGAAGCTCGGGACGGCTCATGTGGGGCCCGAACGCGAGAAGCTGGAGATGCTCCGGAACCCTGCTCCAGCCGACGTCGTGGAGGAGGATGGCGGGCACCACGATGCTGCGGTCCCCTCCCTCTCTCGAAAGGAGGCGCTCGGCGAAGGCGTGGGCGATCTTTGTGTGGCTCTCGTTCTCGCGCGTCTGGAGCGATGGGAGCGCCAGTTGGAAGATCCGATCATAGAGACGCTCGAGGAAAGCAGGCTCGCTGTTCAATGTTCGTCCATTTCGCGACGTCGGCCTTGGGAGGACACGGTCATCAGGGGGGGAAAGGGAGAGTGCCCGGGGCGGGGCTCGAACCCGCACGGCCTTTCGGCCAGGGGATTTTAAGTCCCCTGTGTCTGCCAGTTCCACCACCCGGGCTTTTGGAAATGATTCCGAGAGCCTCCCCGCTGTGTTTGATCGTTCGCTTGGAGTGCAAGAAGGGCGCGCAGACGCCGGAGAGAGTACAGCACCTCGGCATCGACGAGAAGGGATTGCCACGCGAACCTTCTCGAGCGCTCCATGGGCTCTCCGCGCTTGCCCTAGTGTCCCGTGCGGTTAGTTCGTGCATGGCAACCAGCAGGACGAACGGCGGCGAATCAGCGCCGTTCGGCCAACGCAGGGACTGAATAG
>JACRCS010000851.1 GCA_016218905.1 Deltaproteobacteria bacterium | reverse complement strand
GGGCGAGTGCCACTACCTCTCCGGCAACCTCTCCGCGCGACGGAAGTTCGCCCTGCTCCAGCGCCTTCTGGAGTACGTGGGGCTCGAGCCCGGCCGCACGACCTTCACGTGGGTGTCGGCGTCCGAGGGAGAGCGCTTCGCCAAGGTCGTCCGTCAGGTGACGGAACGGGTCCAGGCCCTCGGCCCGGCCCGCAAGCTCGTGAAGACCCTCTGAAAGGGATCGGGACGTGAAGAGCATCGAAGAGAGCCTCCGGCAGGAGGCGAAAAGGCTCCTCTCGGAGAAGAGAGTCGACGTGGTGGTCGGCTACGAGGCCGGGCCGCTGCCCGCCACCACGGCGCCGGCGTTCGTCACGGACCCGGAGGGGGCGGACCGGCTCGTCTGGAACCCCTTCTGCAGCCTCAACCTCGCCAAGTACGTCCACGACCTGCTCTTCGAGCACAGGCAGGCGCAGAAGCGGGTGAAGCCCGAGGAGCGCCGCCGGAAGGTCGTCGCCGTCGTCGCCCGGGGCTGCACGAGCCGCTCGGTGGTTCTCCACCTTCAGGAGCGGCAGTACGAGCGGGAAGATGTGGTGCTCCTGGGCGTGCCGTGCGCGGGGTTCGTCGACCGCCGGAAGGCGGCCAAGGCCCTCCAAGGAGAAGAGCTCCTCGGCGCCGGGGAAGACGGAGATCGGCTCACGCTGCGCAGCCGCATGGAAGAGAAGAGCGTCCCGCTCGCCGAGCTCCTCGCGGAGAGCTGTGCCGTCTGCCGGACGAACCAGCCGGTGCTCGCCGACGTCTTCCTGGGCGATCCGGCGCCGGCCATGGACTGCGCCCGGGAGTACGCGAGCGTGGAGGAGCACGAGAAACTCGAGCTCGAGGAGCGGTGGGCCGCTTTCGCCCGGGAGACCGCCAAATGCATCCGCTGCTTCGCGTGCCGGAACGCGTGTCCGGGCTGTTACTGCAAATCGTGCGCGATCGAACAGACCCAGCCCGAGTGGATGGGCATCACCGTCGACCCGTCCGACACCCAGGTCTTCCAGCTCATGCGGATCTATCACCAGGCGGGCCGTTGCGTCGACTGCGGCGCCTGTGCCGCGGCTTGTCCGATGGGGGTGGACCTCCGGAAGTATCTGAAGAAGCTCGACAAGGACGCCTTCGAGCTCTTCGGCCGCCGGGCCGGCGAGTCGCTGGACGGCGTCCCCGTGCTCGCCGAGGCGAGCGAGAAGGACGAGCAGTCCTTCATCTTCGAACCCAAATGACGTCGTTTCACGTGCAGCGTTCCGCGTAAGAACGGGCGGCGAGCCCCAGACGCAGCACGCAGCACGCAGAACGCAGCACGGAGGTTTCATGGCTTCCTTCCTCGACGAGGTGAACGAGAAGAGCGGCACGCGGGCCGAGCGGTGCTACCAGTGCCGGAAGTGCGCGGCCGGGTGCCCCATGGCCTCCGCCATGGATGCGCCGCCCAACAAGATCCTGCGGATGGTCCAGCTCGGGCGCCGCGCCGAGGTCCTCGCGAGCTCGGCGATCTGGCTCTGCGCGTCCTGCGACACGTGCTCCGCGCGCTGCCCGAACCAGGTGGACATCCCACGGGTGATGGATGCCCTGCGCGGGATGTCCATCGCGCAGGGCACGGTGGCCGAGAAGAACGTGCTCCGCTTCCACGAGGCGTTCCTCGCGAGCGTGCGCCGGGGCGGCCGGGTGAACGAGCCGACGATGCTGATCCACTACAAGCTGAAGTCGAAGGACTTCTTCTCGGACGTGAAGACGGGCCTCGGCATGCTCCGGAAGGGCAAGCTCTCCTTCCGGTCGCCGAAGACGCGAAACCTGGCGTCCGTGAAGCGGATCTTCGAGCGGACCGAGCCGGGCAGAGGGGAGTAGGGGATGCAGGCAGCCTTGAAGTTTTCCTACTACCCGGGGTGCTCGCTCCACGCCACCGGGAGGGAGTACGACGAGTCCCTGAAGGCCGTCGCGCGGGCCTTCGGGATCGACCTCTTCGAGGTGGACGACTGGTCGTGCTGCGGCGCGAGCTCCGCCCACATGACGAACCGGAACCTCTCGGTGGCGCTGCCGGCCCGAAACCTCGTGGCCGCGGAGAAGGCCGGGCGCGAGCTGATGGTGCCGTGCGCGGCGTGCTTCAACCGGCTCCGGGCGGCACAACACGAGCTCGCGGCGGACGCAGGACTCAAGGGCGAGGTGGAAGCCGCCGTGGGAGGGAAGTACGGCGGCGGCCCCGAGGTGCGGAACCCCATCGACATCTTCGCCGCCGACGTGGGCCTCGACCGGATCCGTGACGTCGTGAAGCGTCCGCTGGCGGGCCTGAGACCCGTCGCCTACTACGGTTGCCTGCTCGTCCGGCCTCGGGAGGTGTGCGGGTTCGAGGACCCGGAGAACCCGGTCCTCCTCGACCGCCTCATGGCGAGTCTCGGCGCCGAGGCGAAGCCCTGGTCCTTCAAGACCGACTGCTGCGGCGGGAGCTTTACGATCAGCAAGACGGGAGCCGTCGTCCGGCTCGTGGACCGGCTCATGCGGATGGCGAGGGAGGCCGGCGCCAACTGCGTCGTGACCGCGTGCCCGGTCTGCATGGCGAATCTCGACCTGCGGGCGAGCGAGAGCCTGCGGCTGCCGGTCTTCTACTTCACGGAGCTGATGGCGCTGGCTCTCGGGCTTCGGGGCACCGACGGCTGGTTCGCCGGCCACAACGTCGACCCGCGGCCGCTCCTGCGCGCGGCCCACCTGTAGGAAAGAGAAGATGGAGAGACTCCTCGTCACGAAAGACGGCCTCGCCGACGCGCTTCAGCGGCTCTCGACGGAGAAGACCGTCTACGCGCCGATCCGCGACGGCGACGACGTGCTCTTCCGGCGCCTCGGCGGGGGCGCGGAGGCCGTCCTCGGGCGCGGGAACGCCAAGGACGCGCCGAAGAAGCTCTTCTTCCCCCACTCGGAGGTCCTCCTGCGGTACCGCCGCACGGCCCGCGGCGAGGAGCTCACGTCCGAGGGCGACCCGGTTCCGGAGACCGTCCTCTTCGGCGTGCGGCCCTGCGACGCGCGAAGCTTTCTCCTCCTCGACCACGTCTTCGACCAGGAGAAGTACCGCGATCCCTACTACGTGTCGCGCCGGGAGAAGACTACGGTCGTGGGCCTCGCGTGCTCCGAGGTCCCCTACTCCACCTGCTTCTGCACCTCGGTGGGCGGGAGCCCGACCTCGTCGGAGGGGGCAGACGCGCTCCTCACGGAGCTCGGGGCCGACGAGGTGCTGGTGGAGCTCCTCACGCCCAAGGGGGAAGCCCTGAGGCCCTACTTCGCCGCGGCGCGTCCGGCCGGGCCCGAGGCGGAGGAGCGGAAGGCGGCGGTCGACCGGCAGACAGCGGACGAGATCCGCTCCCGGGTGCCCGCCGCAGAGGTGAAGCCCTTCCTCGACGCGAACTTCGAGCACCCCTACTGGGACACGATCCACCGGAAGTGCCTCGCCTGCGGCACCTGCAGCTTCACCTGCCCCACCTGCCACTGCTTCGACATCCGCGACGAGGCCAAGGGCGAGGACGGGGTGCGGGTGCGCAACTGGGACTCGTGCATGTACCCGCTCTTCACCCTGGAGACCTCCGGCCACAACCCCCGCGCGAGCCAGAAGGAGCGGTGGCGCCAGCGCGTGATGCACAAGTTCCGGTACTTCGTGGACAACTTCGGCGAGGCGGGCTGCGTGGGGTGCGGCCGCTGCGTCCAGTCCTGCCCCGCCGGGGCGGACATCCGCAAGGTGCTCGAGGAGATTTCGCATCTGTAGGGTGGGCACTGCCACCATTCCGGGAGTCATCGCATGCAGAACCCGTACATCCCCATCCCGGTGGAGGTCTCCAAGATCATCACCGAGGTGGACACGAAGGACATCAAGACCTTCCGGCTGAGCTTCCTCAGCGCCGAGGACGAGGAGCGCTTCCGGTACATTCCGGGCCAGTTCGGCGAGCTCTCCCTCTTCGGCAAGGGCGAGTCGCCCATCGGGATCGCCTCATCGCCGACCTCGAAGGGCTACCTCGAGTTCACGGTCCAGAAGGCCGGCGTCGTCACCACCGCCCTCCACGAGCTCGAGGAGGGCACTCGGATCGGCGTGCGCGGCCCCCTCGGCAACTCCTGGCCGCTCGAATACCTGGAGGGGAAGAACGTCGTCGTCGTAGGCGGCGGCTTCGCCTTCACGACGCTCCGTTCGCTCCTCCAGTACATGCTCGATCCCGCGAACCGGAGCCGCTTCGGCCGGATCACCGTCATCTACGGGGCCCGAAACCCGGGGCTGCTGCTCTACAAGGACGAGCTCGCCGCCTGGGCGGAGCGCGACGACCTGGAGCTGAACGTCACGGTCGACAAGGGGGACGAGGGGTGGAAGGGCCGTGAGGGTTTCGTTCCCGCGGTCTGCAAGGAGGTCGCGCCCTCGAGCGAGAACGCGGTGGCGCTCGTCTGCGGGCCGCCCATCATGATCCGCTTCACCCTCCCGGTCCTTTTCGAGCTCGGCTTCTCGAAGGAGAACATTTACACCTCGCTCGAGATGCGGATGAAGTGCGGCATCGGCAAGTGCGGCCGCTGCAACGTCGGCGAGAAGTACGTCTGCAAGGACGGCCCGGTCTTCTCGCTCGCGGAGCTCGACAAGCTGACGAAGGAGTACTGAGGCCCACGCGACGCGAACACCTGGACGCAGAGAGCCCGGTCCGTCGGACCGGGCTCTCTGCGTCTACTCACCGTCGCAATACTTGATCCGGAAGAAGCCCGTGATCTCGGAAGTCAACGCGGCCACCGGGGTCCCCCGGGGGTCGACGAGACGTCCGAGAAACAGGAGGACGCGCGTCCGCCCGTCGCGAACGGCGAAGAAGAAAGGCCGCGCCAAGGCTGCCGAGGATCCCGGGGCGGCGGTGCCGACAGCGAGCACGCCGGTTCCGGGGGGATCTGGCGTGGCAAGGGTGACGCTGGTGACGACGTTGGCGCCGGGGCTCACCGGGTTGGAGCCGGTTTCGGGATGCGCGTCGTCGAGGGCCGAGGAGAAGAGGGCGACCGCTCTCGCTCCTCCTTGGGAGAGCGAGAAGCACGATGAGGCTGCGAGGCCGGAGACGTAGAGATCCCTCGTCCCGTCGATGCCCGAGAAGTCTGCACTGCCGGGGGAGACGGCACCCGAGACACCCCTCCCCCGTAACACCTCCTCCGCCGGTACGGTCTCGTCCACCGTGAACGTCGGAACCGACAGGGCGAGCTCGGTGGGAAGAAGGGCGGCCGCGATCTCGTCGAGGCGAGCCTCGTTCCACGAGGCGTCGAAGGCGGCGAGGGTCCCCTCCTTCGGCGCCACAAAGAGGATCGAGAGCTCGGACGACGCGAAAGGCAGCTCCACGGCGAAGTAGTCGTCGGCCTGCGCCGAAGGATACGTCCCGTGCAGGTCGAGCATCGGCGCGGAAATCGAGGCGCCATCCTCCAGGGTGAACGTCTCCTGGCGAACCTGCGCGGGATCGAAGGGGGCGGACCAGGAGGCCGCGAGGGAAATGTGGTCCGAGAGGGCCAGGCGGGTGTCGTCCCCGAACGAGGTGAGGCCGCCGGACTCCGGTTTCGCCCCCGAGTTGCGCGCCAGCTCCTCCAGATAAGAGAGCCGGTAGAGGTAGCCGGACTGGGCGACCTCCCCGGCCGACGAAGCGAACCCGACCGGGCCGAGCCGCTCGGAGAGGTCGAGGTCGAGCGCGTTGAGGGCAGGAAAGAGCCGGTCGGACGGCAGAAAGAAGTCCGCGCTCCCGGCGAGCTCGCCCGTCGTTGCTCCCCCGGCGCCCGCGTACAGCCTGGCCAGACCGGAGGTGAGGACGGTCGGCCCGAGCACGACGTTCCCCTCCGAGGCGCGGAGCAGGTCGAAGGCGAGGGCGTTGTTGCCGGCTACCGCCGCCTGCAGGTCCGCCTCGTCTACCTGAGGGTCGGTGTCCCGTTCGAGCGAGGAGACGACCGGCGACTCGGGCGGAACGGTAAGTTGCGCCGTCTGATCGCCGCCTCCACCCGGGACTCCGCCGCTGCCACCGCCTCCCCCGCATCCGGCGAGACCCAACACGGCTACCGCGGCCAAGGCCAGCAGACGGAGCTTGCTCTTCATCGCATCCCCCTCTTCGCAAGAAAAAGAGGGCCGCCCTGCGCACCGGGCGACCCGTGAGACGAACTCCTGAATCCTCCCCGATTCCAGGAGCCTTGTAGCGGACGAGCCGGCGCCCCGTCAATGACGGGTTCAGATGACCGCCGGTGGCGCGTCAGCCGCCCACCCCCCGGCGGATCGCGGACTCCAGGAGCTCGAGGAGGTCGTCGAAGCCGCGGCGCCGCAGCTCGTGCAGTTCGCAGTCTCGCCGCCGCTTCACGTCCGAGATGAGCCCCTCGCCCCGCTGGGCGACGGTGGCGACGACGTGGGCGGGGCCGTCCAGCCAGCGGGGGACGAGTCCGCGGAAGGCGGCGCTCAGGCACTCCATCTTCCCGATCTCGTCGACGAGCAGGACCGGGCTCCCGGAGGTCGCGAGGCCGGCGAGGAAGGCGTCGAACGCCTTCACGTCGACCCCGTAGCGCCCGACCCGCCGGGGACCGGGGAGCTCCACGTGGGCCAGCAACGCTTCGGTCCCATCGAGCCCCACCAGGCGGAACCCCACCCGAACGCCCTCCCGGCGGAGCTCCTCGGTGTAGAACCCGCAGGGCGCGAGGTCTGCCAGGCGTGACGCGAGCCGGCGGATGAGGGTCGTCTTGCCCTCGCCCGGCCGCGCAGTGATCAGGTGGTTCCCACCCGCAAGGATCCTCGCCGTCGCCAGCTGAGCCCCTCCTCTGCCGCCACTCCTGCCAGGAGGGGATCGCTCCCCAGCCCCGCCGTGCGGCGAGCTTCTAAAGCTAAGCAGCCTACCACGCCGCCATGGAGACGAAGGGCGAGCGGCCATGGCCAGTACGAGCCTGGCGGTCCCGCCGGAGTCAGGAGCTTCCCCAACCCCCCGACCTCCTTCAAGACCGGCCCGGTCGCGCGATCGCGCGACCGGGCTATACTTCCGCCTCTGGCGAAAGAGAGGGCAGAAGGGGCGGTCGATGAGTCCCTGGCGAAACGAGTTGGACGATCTCGGGCGGGCGCTGAGCGGAGCGTTTCTCTTCGGGGCGCCACTCGTCTTCACGATGGAGATGTGGCAGATCGGGAGCTACATGGACGCGTGGCGGCTCCTGGCCGCGCTCCTTCTGGCGGTTGGGGGCAACGCCCATCTCGCCCACTTCGCCGGCTTCAAGAAGGGAAGCGGGCTTCGCAGCAGCCTGGCAGAGGCCGTGGAAGCCCTCGGGGTGGGCGTGGTGGCCTCCGCCGCCTTCCTGCTCATGCTCAACCGGGTCTCGTTCGCGGATCGCGCGAGCGTCGCCTTCTCGACGATCTTGATCGAGGCCATTCCGCTCAGCATCGGGGCCTCCATCGCCAACGCCGTCTTTCGCAAGGACCGCGACCGGGAAGGAGACGACGCTTCCTCCCGGAGCGCGCGTCACGACCTTTGGCGGGACGTCGGCGCGACCCTGGTCGGAGCTACCTTCGTCAGCTCCAGCATCGCGCCCACGGAGGAGGTGCCTCTCCTCGCCCTCGAGCTCACGCCTTGGCACCGGGCTGGACTCGTCGCCTTCTCCCTGGTCGTGAGCTGGATCATCGTCTTCGAGAGCGGCTTCTTCGGTAGCGTCCACCCGAAGAAGCACGTGGGACGCTTTCAGCGTCCTCTGCCGGAGACGGTCCTCGCCTACGCCGTCTCCCTCAGCATGGCCGCCGTCAGC
>JACRCS010000833.1 GCA_016218905.1 Deltaproteobacteria bacterium | reverse complement strand
GGCGCGATACCACCCGCCGTCGTCCACGGCGAGCACGCCCACTACGCCGTGTCGCGGGCCGTCGGCGCGATGGGCCTCGGGACCGACAGCGCCGTGAGCGTCCCCTCGCGCGAGTGGAAGATGGACGTCGCCGCGCTCGAGGCCGCGCTCGATCGGCTCGCGGCCGAGGGGCGTGCGGTGATGGCCGTCGTCGCGACGGCCGGCTCGACGGCGACAGGCTCCTTCGACGACCTCGAGGCGATTGGGCGGCTCTGCGAGGAACACGGCCTCTGGCTCCACGTCGACGGGGCGCACGGCGCATCGGCTCTCTTCTCCGCAACCCACCGTGGGCGCCTGCGCGGCCTCGAGCGGGCCCGCTCCATTGCCTGGGACCCGCACAAGATGATGCTGATGCCCCTCGCGGCGGGGATGGTCCTCGTTAGGGACGAGCGCGACCTCGATGCCGCATTCGCCCAGCGCGCGCCGTACCTCTTCCAGGCTCCCGGCGTCGCTCGCGCCTGGGACCAGGGACCGCGGAGCGTCCAGTGCTCGCGGCGGATGGACGTCCTGAAGGTCTGGGTCGCGCTTCAGCGCTACGGCGCGGAGGGGATCGGGGCGCTCTACGACCACCTCGTCGCGACGGCGGGCGCGCTCCACGCGGCGATCGGGCGGCGGCCCGACTTCGAGGCACTTCACGAGCCGGAGGCGAACATCCTCTGCTTCCGGTACGTGGGGGACGGCGCGATCAAGGCCGAGCGGCTCGACGCGCTGAACCTCCGGCTGAGCGAGGAGTTCAACCGGTCAGGCGAGGGATGGGTCACGACGACGCTCCTTGGCGGGAAGAGGGTCCTTCGCGTCACCGTGATGAATCCGCGGACCCGGATCAGCGACGTGAGGAGGGTCCTCGAAGGCCTGGGCCGGATGGGTGCGCCGTTCGCCCGCCCTTGACGCTCAGAACGAGAAGACGATCCCGAGCTCCGGGGCGACGTCCGTCGCGTTCGGGGTGAGGCCGATCCCGACGTTCGCCTTCACGAAGGCGCGCGGGCTGAGGTGCCACTGGATCTCGGTGATCGCGGTGACTTCGTCGAGCTGCACCCCCTCGATGATCGCCACGAACCGGAATGCGGGCGAGAGGCGCCGGACGTACTCGATGGCGTACTCGCCCCAATCGACCTTCTTCTCCCCACCCGAGTACTCCACCGCGGCGCGAACCGTCATCGTTCCCCAGGAGAAGCCGCGCGTGACGCCGGCTCCGAGCTTGAACTCCCAGTCCTGCGTCCCGATCAGCGTCTTGTCCTTCTGGAGCGGGAAGACCGTCTCGAAGAACGTGAAGAGCTCAGGCCGCTTCGCGGCCTCCCGCTGGAACCGCCAGCGGATCTGGCCTTCTACGTCTCCCAGGCCCGATTCCTCCACCTTCGTGGGCATCGCCGAGGGGTCGTCCGGAGCCTTCTCGAGCGAGGCGCTGATGTACGCCGCCTCCATCTCGACCGCGATGTCCTCCGTGATTCCGTAGGCGAGAAAAAGGAGCCCCTCGGTCGCCCGGTACTTGCCCCGGTTGTCGGCGAAGGGTGCCGGGCCTTAGCCCAACTCGTCCGGCTTGTACTCGAGGTCGGAGTCGAAGTAGAGCTCGGCGAAGGGGTAGACGAGAGTCTCGCCCTTCTTCACGTAGGTCCCGAACATCGACGTGGCGACACCGGTGCCGCGGTCGCGCAACCAGGGAGAGGGCTCTTCGGCGTGAGCGCTTCCTCCCGCGGGGACCGCGAGGGCCGTTGCGAGGGCCAGTGCACCCAGGGCTTTCCTGCCAGAGTCGAGCATGTCCGCCTCCTCGTTTCCGCTGCTACTCTCTTCGATGCAGCCCGGCTGGAAATCCTTCGCCTCGCCCTGATCGCCCGACGTCCCGGGAGGCTCGATGAGCTCTGTGGCCCCTACATGAAGCGATCCCGGCGCACGGGTCGCGTGCTCTTTGCCGCCTCGCTCCTCGTCGCGGCCTGCCTCACCTGCCGGGGCGTGGAAGCGGGTCAGGAGGGAAGGGCGGGAGAAGGCGCGGGAGCCCTCCACAAGGGGACCCCTCTCGCGGACGCGCTTCGGGAGCTCGAGGCGCGGGGACTGAGGCTCGTCTACAGCAGCCGTGTCGTCCTGCCGGAGATGACGGTTCTCGAGGAACTGACGGCAACGGGAGAGCGCCAGATCCTGGACCAGCTCCTTGCGCAGCATCACCTCGCCGTCGAGGAGGGGCCGGGCGGGAGCCTCGTCGTCGTCCCGGGACCGACGCGGGGCGCGCCGGAGAGGGTCGCCGGCCTCGACGGCTCGAGCCCGTCGCGGCAGCCCTTCCGGGAGGTGCGGCTGCGCCAGGAGGTCGTCGTCCTCCCGAGCCGGATCTCCCTCCTCTCGGAGGAGCTGGAGGGCCCGCTCGCTCTCGGCCGCAGCGAGATCCTTCGCCTGCCCCATCTCGGCGGAGACGTCTTCCGGGCGCTCAGCCTCCTGCCGGGGATCGCCTCGAACGAGATCACGGCGCAGCTTCACGTGAGAGGGGGGCGTCGCGACGAGCTGCTCGTCCTACTCGACGGGCAGGAGCTCTACGAGGCGTACCACCTGAAGGACTTCGACAGCGCGCTGAGCCTCGTCGCGGCGTCGACGCTCGACAGGCTCAGCCTGACGACGGGCGCATTCCCTGCGAGCTACGGCGACCGGATGGGTGGAGTCCTCGACCTCGCGACGGTCACGCCGTCGCCCTCCCTCCGGTTCAGCCTCGCAGTCAGCTTCGTCACCGCGCAGCTCTCGGGAAGCGGGAGCTTCGGCGAGCGGGGAGGCTGGCTTCTTTCAGCCCGTCGCGGTCTCGCGGACCTTGCCGGCCCGCTCGTGGGAACGCAGGGCCCGACGTTCTGGGACGCCCTCGGTCGCTTGGACTTCCGGCCCGGTCCGTCGCAGGCGATCCGCCTGAACGTTCTCGTCTCCGGCGACGAGCTCGCCGACACGGCCGAGTCGGACGGCGAGATCGCGAGCTTCGATACGGACTACGACAGCGCCTACGCGTGGCTCGCGCACGAGGCGATCTTCGGAGACAGGCTCTTCGTCCAGACCTCCGTCTCGGAAAGCGAGGTCCGCCGCGGCCGGCTCGCGACCGAAGTCGAGGAGGAGAAGGACGCGTCCGTCCGGGACGGCCGGAAGCTCTCCGTCCTCGGCGTCCAGCAGTCGTGGAGCCTGCAGCTCGGAGAGAAGCACTCGCTGAAGGCCGGGTTCGAGTGGCGGAGGTTCGACTCGGAGTACGACTACGAAAGCGACGTCTCGTTCTCGAGCCCGCTCGCGGCCCTTCGGTCGTGGACGCCCGGCGGCCCGTTCGTCTACCGGGACCGCCTGCGGGACGACTCCACGGGCCTCTTCCTTTCCGGCCGCTTCCAGCCGGCCTCTCCCGTCACCCTCGAGGCGGGCGCTCGGTACGACCGGCACTCCGTTCCGGGCGAAGGCGTCCTCAGCCCGCGCGTCGGAGTCGCGTGGGG
>JACRCS010000832.1 GCA_016218905.1 Deltaproteobacteria bacterium | reverse complement strand
TCCGCGGGACCAAGCGCCACCCAACGATCGAGGACGACGTGGTCATCTACTCGGGCGCGACGATTCTCGGCGGCTCGACCGTCATCGGCCGAAAGAGCGTCGTCGGCGGGAACACGTGGATCACCGAGAGCGTGCCGCCAGGCACCAAGGTGACGCTGGAGGCACCGCGGCTTCTCTACCGGCAGACCCTCTCCTAAGGATCCGGGGGTGCGGCGGTCGCGCCTTTCGGATCGACACCTCAACGAAGGAGGACATCGTGAAACGAGCACTCTGGATCGTCTGCGCCACCTTGCTGTTTGCTCTTCCCGCCGCGGCTAAGGACATGACCGGCCTGTGGGGCGTCGGCTACACCAAGGCCTTTTCTCCGGCCGGCTCCGATCTCTCGGCGGTGTCGGTTCGCTACTGGCTGGACAAGCAGCTCGGCCTCGAGGGGCTCTTCGGCTACCAGCTCATCAATCGGGACAACGGGGCGGACGAGCGCACCCTGAACCTGGGGGGCCGATTCCTGATCAAGATGGTCGAAGAAGAGAACCTCCACGTGTACGGCGGCGCAGGACTGGCGCTGCTCTATCACAAGGTCGACGGCGACGACAACGGGGGAGGCGGAGTGGGGGCCGAGACCTTCGCCGGGGCAGAGTACTTCTTTCAGGGTCTTCCCAACTTGGGGTTCTCCAGCGAGGTCGGCCTCCGGCTCGCCGATACCGGCGACACGACGGTCTTCGGCACCGACGGCAACAGCTTCGTGAACTTTGGGATCCGCTACTACTTCTGATGGGGTTCCGGGCCGCCTGTGCGCTCGTCGCGGCGCTCGCTCTGACACCGCTCGGGCCGGCGGCCCGGGCGGCCTGGGATCCGCCGGGCTGGCGAAGGCCGCCCAAGGTGACGGCGGAAGAGACGGTCTCCCACGCCGCGCTTCCTCTCGCGTGGGCGGTCGACCTCTACCGGGTCTTCGTCAGCCCCGTGGACGGCGACCGCTGCCCCTCGTCTCCCACGTGCTCCGCCTATGCCGGGGAGGCGGTACGAGAGCACGGTTTCCTCCTCGGTTTTGCCCTGACCGCGGGCCGACTCGTCTCCGAGGCGGATCAGGCGGCCTTCGGCCCGCGCGTGCTGGTCGGAGGGCGGTGGAAGGTTTACGCCCCGGTGTCGGACGACCTGGCCTTTCTGAAGGGCCGCCTTGAGCCGTAGCGCGCTGGTCCTCGCCGCGGTGCTCTTCCTCTCCGGGCCGACGGCCCACGCCGCGGAAGCGCCTCCCCCGCCTCCCGGCACCGAAGAGGGCGTGCTGTCTTTCGCGGACGCGCTCCTCGCGCGGGGAGAGAGTTTTCGCGCGGTGACGGAGTACCAGCGCCTGCTCCACCACTTCCCGGGTTCGGCTTCGACGGCGGCGCGCGCTCTCGAGGGACTCGGCAAAGCGTACGCGCAGGCCAACCGGTGGGACGAGGCGTGCAGCGCGTTCGGACGACTGGTGGAGGTTGCCCCCTCGGCCGAGGCGCGAAGTCTCCTCGGCGCTGCGTTCTACGGGGGGGGGCGGTACGCCGAGGCAGCCCGGGTGTTCCTGGCGTCGAACCCGACGCCCGAACCCGACGCCGTCCTCGGCACGCTCGCGCTCCTGCGGAGCCGGACCGTGGGGGAGGCGCCAACCGGGGCCCGCTCGGCGCTCGTGGTCGAGTACGATGCCCTGCCGCGCAAGAGCCCGGTTTTGGCCGGAGGGCTCGCGGCGGCTCTGCCCGGCGCCGGCCACCTCTACGCCGGCCGCCCCAGGGATGCGGCCGCCTCGTTCGTTCTCAACGCCGCGTTTCTCTGGGGTACCTGGGAGGCGGTGCGCCGGGACGAATGGGCGCTCGCCGGCATCCTTGGGTTCTTTGAGATCGGCTGGTACTCGGGCAACGTCGTGAGCGCCGTCAACGGCGCCCATCAGTGGAATCGGCGCGAGGAGAGGCGATTCTTCGACCGCCACGAGTCGGGGCTCCTCCCGAGTTGGAGCCTCGCCCCCCTGCGGCACGGTGCCGGGGCGACGGTCGCCTGGATCTGGTGACGCGCTTGACCCGGCGCCGGCGGGCTGACTAACATGCGACCCCCACACGAAGCGGACAGCGGAGGAGTGACATGGCCAGGGGCGTGAACAAGGTGATCTTGATCGGTAATCTGGGGAAGGACCCCGAGGTCCGCTACACGCAGGGGGGCACGGCGGTCGGCAACTTCTCCCTCGCGACGACGGAGCGGCGAAAGCAGGGGGAGACGTGGGCCGACCACACGGAGTGGCACAACATCGTGGTCTTCGGCCGGCAGGCCGAGCTGTCCAGCCAGTACCTCCAGAAGGGGTCCACGGTCTACGTGGAGGGGCGCCTCCAGACTCGGAAGTGGCAGGACAAAGAAGGCAACAACCGGTACATGACCGAGATCGTGGTCAACGACATCCAGTTTCTCGGCCGGACCAAGGGTCAAGCGACAGCCGGCGCCGAGGCCGGGCCGAGCTACGGAGCCCCGCGGACTCAGCCCGTGCACGACGACTTCCCCGGCCCGCCGGCAGACGACGGCGGCTTCGACCCCAACGACGACGTGCCGTTCTAGGCCGATGGAGATCGTCGTCGCCCGCTCGGCCGGCTACTGCATGGGGGTGCGTCGAGCGATCGAGATGGCGGTTCGGGTGGCGGAGGAGGAAGGGCGCACCGTCTACACACACGGCCCGCTGATCCACAACCCGCAGGCGCTCGAAGATCTGCGCCGCAAAGGCGTAGTCCCTCTCTCCGAGTCCGAATCGGTGCCCAGGGCGCCGGTGATCATCCGCGCCCACGGAGTGTCTCGCCAGACGGAGCACCGCCTCGCGCGGGAGGCCGAGCGCCTGGTGGACGCCACCTGTCCCAAGGTCGCCACGATCCAGAAGAAGGTTCAGGACTACGGTGCCCTGGGCTACGCTGTGGTCATCGCCGGCGACGCGGACCATCCTGAGGTGGTGGGACTTCTCGGGCACGCGGTCGGGCCGGCCTACGTCGTCTCACGCGCCGAGGAGGTGGAGGGGCTGCCTGCGTTGGGGGCCGTGGTCCTGGTCGCCCAGACGACCCAGGATCAGGAGACCTTCGAGGCGATCCGAACCCGACTGGTCGCCCGTTTTCCGCACGCCGAAGCCCTGGCGACGATCTGCGAGTCCACGCACCGCCGGCAGACCGAGGTGAGGGAGCTCGC
>JACRCS010000857.1 GCA_016218905.1 Deltaproteobacteria bacterium | reverse complement strand
GACGTACCAGGCGGGGTCGGCGGCCCGCGGACGGCGCTCCACGCCAGAGCGGAGCGCGGAATCAATCGGTGTGCGGCTGTGCCAACCACAGGGAGAATCGATGGAGACGTTCTGGGTGATGCTCATGGAGTTTGCCGCGGAGCTCTGGAAGGAGCTCGTCTACATCCTTCCCTACCTCGGCCTCGGGGTGCTGCTCGAGGCGACGATCCGGACGTTCGGGTGGCACGTCAAGATCCGAAAGGTCCTGACCCGGTTCGGGGTGTTCGCGATCCCTGCGGCGGCAGCGCTGGGCGTGGTGAGCCCGCTGTGCGCCTGCGCCACCCTGCCGCTCGTCATCTCGCTGCTCCTGGCGGGGCTGCCCCTGGCGCCGGCCATGGCGCTCCTGGTCACGTCACCCCTCATGAGCCCCGCGTCCTACACCATGATCGCCGGGATGCTGGGCGTGGGGTGGGCCAACCTGGTGGCGGGGTCGGCGCTGCTCTTGGGGCTCCTGGCCGGCTACGTGACCCTCCTGCTGCGCCCCTTCGGGTTCGCGGAGGGGGACATCTTCAAGCAGCAACTCCCGGCGGGGAACTTCCACGACGAGGACTACCCCGTGGAGGAGCTCCGCTGCGCGTGCGGCAAGCAGCTCTCCCACCGGGTGGACCGGTGCACCCACAACCGGTTCCTGGTCTTCCTGGCCAAGCTCGGGGAAGGCGCGTGGAAGGTCGGGCGGTTCGCACTCGTGGGACTCATGGTGGAGGTGGTGGCCACGCGGTTCATTCCCAACGCCTGGGTCGCCGAGCTGCTCTCCGGCGACGGGATCTGGCCCATCTTCGCGATCACCCTGGCCAGCGTGCCCCTGCACCTGCCCCAGGTGACCGCCGCGTCGATGGTCTTCGGCTTCTTCCTGCCCGACCCCGGCCACGCCGTCCCGCTCGCCAAGGGGCCTGGGATTGCCCTGCTGATCGGGGGGCCCGTGACGGCCCTTCCGGTGATGGGGGTCTTCCTCACCATGTTTCGGCGCCGCGTGTTCTTCCTGTACGTGGCGATCTGCGTCACGGGGACCCTGGCGCTGGCCCTCACCCTGCACTTCCTTCCGTTTACGCCCTGAACCGGGCGGCCTGCCCCTGCCTTGCGGGGGGCAGAGCTCCTGCGCGACGCCCACAACGCAGGCCCGGGGAAGAGACAACGTGGAGGGTCTGTTCACGATGGAGAACCTGATCGCGTTGGTCACCCTGACCAAGGAGACGGGACTGGGGACAGGCACCAGGGGGCGCCGCTCGCGGGCGTTGCGAGGCGGCGCCCCTATGACGCTCTTTGCCAGTCCTCAGCGTTCGAGAGCAGGTCGTCGCCGACTGCCTCTCGCAGATGGGGCGTCAGAGTCGCTGCCAGCGCGCTCTGAGGACCCCGCAGGCGGCCGAAACCGAGCTCGACCGGTGACGCCCGTTACCATCTGCAGCGACGCTCGTGCAGATCGGCCAGCTTCTGTCGCTGCTCCGGGGTGAGGACGGCGTGGAGCTCGGCGGCCGCCTGGATGAGCTTGTGGGCCGTGCCCCGGAGCTCCTCGACGGTCGTGTCCACGAGCGCGTCGAGCGCCGCAGTGTCGAGACTGGGCGCGGACCACAGCGAGGCCGCCTCCCGGGCCGCGGCATCGTGGCTCTTCCGCAGATTCAGCAGGTCCGGCATCAACCGGTCCTTGAGGGCTGCGATCTTCGCCTTCTGCTCCTCGGTGGCGTCGATCTTCCTCTCCAGGTGAGCCAGACCGTCGTCCACCCGTTCCTGAATCTCGGCCGGCGTCGCGCCGGCGTGGCGGCCGTGCGCCCGGCACCCCGTCACCAGGCCGGCACCCAGGAGGGCAGCGGCGGCAACGACTCCGACGACTTTCAGGGCTGACAACGCGGTCTCCATGACAGACTCCTCTCTCCCCGGGGACATGGCGCCCAGGGGCCGTTCGGGTTGGGACGGCGGAAACGCTGTGCCCGCCGCAGGTGTCCCCAGTGTGGGGCCTGGATTCTTCGGCGGTGTGTCGGGTTTGCGAAGTTCTGTGAAGCGGGCGCCGCGCCCGAGAGGCCTGTGGTAGCCTCTCCTCTCGGGGCCTGGCAGGAGAGGATGTATGGATCACGAGCCGATCATCGACCTGCTCTTGGTCGAAGACGACGCGAGGCTGGCGTCGTTGACGCGGGAGTACCTGGGGCGCCATGACGTGGTGGTCACCGTGGAGCCCGACGGAAACCGGGGGCTGCGCTCGGCGCTGGCCCACCGCTACGACGTCGTTCTGCTGGACCTCATGCTGCCGGGCCGCAGCGGGATGGAGGTGTGTCAGCGCCTGCGGGAGCAGTCCGACGTCCCCATCGTCATGGTCACGGCGCGCGGCGAGGAGGCGGACCGGGTGCTGGGGCTGGAACTCGGGGCTGACGACTACGTGGCCAAGCCGTTCTCGCCGCGGGAGCTCCTCGCGCGCATTCGCGCCGTGGTCCGGCGGGCGAGGGGGCAGGCGGGCCCCAGGCGCCGACCCTTCGCTCAGGGGGGACTGCTGCTGGATCCCGCGTCCCGTGCCGCGGAGCTCGACGGCCGCACCCTGGAGCTGACGAGTTACGAGTTCGACCTCCTCCACGCCCTGGCGGAGAGGGCGGGGCGAGTGATCAGCCGGGAGCAACTGATGGAGCTCGCGCGGGGCAACGCCGAGGAGGCGTACGATCGATCCATCGACGTCCACATCTCTCGGATTCGCAGCAAGTTGGGCGACGACCCCAGGAACCCCACGTTCCTCCGGACGGTTCGGGGGGTCGGGTACCAGTTCCTGGCCGGGAGGATCGAGTGACGAAGCACTGCCGCCGGCACGGGCGCCGCCTCTTCTGGCGGATCTACGTCCACGGTCTGTTGCTCGTGCTCGCGGTGGGCGCCGCCGTGTCCGGTCTAGCGGTCGTGGCGGGCCCGACCTCGCCTTGGCAGCACCGGCGCGATGCGCTGGCCGGAGTGCTCTCGGCGGACCTGGCGCCCCGGCTGCGTGACCCTTCCGCGCTGACGGCGCAGCTCGCCGTGCTGGAACGGACGCTGCACGCGAGCCTCAGTGTCTACCGGGCCGACGGGACAGAGTTGGCCCGGGCCGGCGCCCGGCCGCCCGGGCCGCTCTCTTTGGCCCAGGTGCGCCGGCTCGGGGAGCGAAGGGTGCTGCGGTCCGAGGGAATCCACGTGCTGGCCGTCCCCCTTTCCGAGGACGCCTACCTCCTCGCGACAGGCCCGGATGTGGGTCATGGCCGTTTCCTTGCGGCCGTCGGCGTCCTCCTGCTGGTCGCGGCGCTGATTTCGTACCCCCTCACTCGAACGATCGCCGGACCCCTGGAGCGGCTCACCGAGACCGCGCGTCGACTCGCGGACGGGGATCTCGCGGCCCGCTCGGAGGTCTCCCGGGACGACGAGGTCGGAACCCTGGCGCGTGCGCTCGACGACATGGCGTTCCGGCTGGAGACGCGGATTCGCAGCGACCGAGAGCTCCTGGCGAACGTGTCCCACGAGTTTCGGACCCCGCTCGCCCGGCTCCGGGTGGCCCTGGAGCTCTGCGAGGAGGAGGAGAACCCGAAGGCCCTGGCGGGGCATCTGGCCGGGATCGCCCAGGACATCGCCGAGCTCGACCGCCTCGTGGCCGACGTGCTCGCCAGCACCCGCCTGGATCTGGCCGCCGGTGAAGGCCCCCAGCTTCGACCCGACCGAACGGCGGTCGACCTCGGCGCGCTCGCGCGAGAAGCGGCGGAGCGCTTCTCCGGAGGCCACCCGGAGCGGAAGCTGCGCCTCGCGTTCCCGGACGCCCTGCCCGGCGTGTTCGCCGATGCCGCCCTACTGCGCCGCGTCTTCGACAATGTGCTGGAGAACGCCGCCCGATACTCCGAGCCCGCCGCCCCGGTGGACCTCCGCGTGAACGGCGAGTCGGGCTGGTTGACCGTTGTCGTGGCCGACCGCGGCATCGGCGTGCCCGAGCAGGAGCTGCCCCGCCTCTTCGAGCCGTTCTTTCGCACCGAGCGAAGCCGCTCGCGCGCTGCGGGGGGCACCGGCCTCGGCCTGACGCTGTGCAAGCGCATCGTCGAGGCGCACGGGGGGACGATCGCCGCCGGGCCGAATGCGGGGGGTGGCCTGGTCCTCACGTTTCGGCTGCCGGCAGACACGAGACCGGATAGGGCCACCTCATAGGACCGAAAGGCCGCCCATGGAACTGGTCCCGCCCCGTTTGTCGGTCTCGCTCGCCCGCCTCGGTGTGGACGTTCTTCTCGGAGTGGCCTTTGTCGTCGCCACCTGCGCCCCGGTGCGTGCGGAGGGACCGGAAGCCTCGGGGCACACAGCGGCAGGGCGGACGACGGTTGCGACGGACCTCGGGGGGCGGGCAAACCCGGCGGGGATCTTCCTTCGCGGCGCGCTCGCGACGCGGAGGGAGGGGCCGGTTGACCCGGCCGCCGGCGCCGCCTCGTGGGCACTCGAAGCCGGCTCGAGCCTCACCGTCAGCCCCTCGTCCGCCCAGGGAGGCGTTTTCGCGGAGTGGACGCCGGCTCCGTTCCTACTCCTCCGGGCGGAGTACGATCTCACCGCCTACTTCGGGAGATATGGAGGGCTCCTGTCGTTCCCGTCCGGCAGCGCGCCCTTCGGCGACCGGGAGCTCCAGAAGAGGAGGGGGGACGAGGAGCAGGCGCTCGGGCACAGGGCTTTCCTTCAGCCGACCCTTCGCGCCAGACTGGGGCCCTTCGTTCTCCGGAACCAGACCGACCTCGCCTACTACCGCTTCGGAGGAACAGGGCCTTACTTCCTCGAGCAGGAGTTCGACACCCTCCTCAAGGACGGCGATGTCCTCCTCGCAAACCGGACCCAGGTTCTCGCGGATCTCACCTGGCCGGCAGGGACCGGAGCCCTCGTGGCGGGGATCGGGTACGAAGTCGTTCACGCGAGGGCCGCCGACCTCACGCGCCGGCGTTGGTCCGCGATCGGGTACTGGGAGGGTGCCGAGGCAAGCCTTCTGGGCACGAGACCCCACGCCTTCGGAGAACTCGGCTGGAACGCCCGCGACCGAAACCGTGAGGGCCGGTGGTTCGCGGTGCTTGGGGCGGGTTTGGCGTACCACTTTTAGTGCTACAACGAAGGATGCGGAATCCCTGGCGAGGGCCGGGCGGGGGCGTTCTCTCCGGCGGGCAGGATCCCTGAGCGCTGGAGTCCGAGGTCAGCTTTTATGAGAGGATTTAGCCTTCGCGGCCTCTTGACGGCGTCGTGTCGAAACCGCCTGCCCGCGCTCCGAAAACGCCCCCGTCCGGCCCGGCGGCAAGTCTCGTTGTCCGGGCCCCGCGACCAGTGTCGGGAAGTCAATGCTCGCCGTAATGGCGCCGGCCGAGTCTCCGGTCGCGGGTGGGCGCGGTGAGTTTTCGGGCGCTTCGTTCCCCTCCGCTTCTCGCGCGCCTCAGGGGGACGTCAACGGTGCCGAAAGCGTCCTGAGAAAGGCCTCGATCTTCGAGAGTTCGCCGGACGTCAAGTCCTGATGTTCCACTGCGTCGCTCGAACTCCTTCGGTAGAAGAAGAGTACCTCCTCCAGACTCTTGAATTGCCCTGCGTGCCCATAGGGCGGCCGGTCTGCGACGTTTCGGAGAGTCGGTGTCTTGAAGGAGCCTCTGTACTTGCCTTTGTCTCTATCGATGAACCTCAGCTCGCCGCATCCACCTGGCTTGGCATCGCTGTATTCTCCGAGGCAGTTGAACTCGTCAGATAGCACCTTGTCGATGCCGTCTTCTCTCCCCTTGTCTTTGGGATCGCCTAGCCCAACATCGTGGAACTCGCCGTTTGTGAACAGCGGGCCGAAGTGACAGTTTACGCACTTTCCTTTTCCGATGAAGAGCCTGAGGCCTTCCTCGGCGTCGCGTTCAAACAGGGCATTCGAGGAGGAGGGGTCTCCCGTGAGCATCGCATCGACATACCGGTCGAATCGTGCGGGAGAAGGCACGATTCTCCGCACGTAGGCGGCGATTGCCTTGCCGATGTTCGCATAGATCCTATTGACGGTGTTCCGGTCCTCGGGCCTCATCGCCTTCCAGAGCTTGAGGGCCGCGGGGTTTCCAGTGCCCGGGCTCGCCTTCGGGGGGCAGCGATGGTGCGTGATCTTGGGCAGCCTGCCGAAGATCACTTCATAGTCGTGCTGGTACTTGTCGCTGACGAGATGGGCGCAGAAGGTCCGCGTAACGCCGTGTTCTACGGCGCTCTCGATCGGGCCGATGGCCTGAGACCAAAGGCTGTCCTTTCTGCCGTCCCAGAAGAACCAGGCCTGATAGGCCGCTCCGATGAGCGGCATCGTCCTTCGCGTCGTCGTGCCCATCCCTCTGGCGAGGGGGAGTTCGTCGGTAAAGGAGTACCCCGGGATGTGACAGGTCGCGCACGAGACCTTCCCGTTGGCGCTGAACCGCCTGTCGAAGAAGAGCTTCTTCCCCAGGGCGATTGCCCGGGCATCATCCGCGTAGGCGTTCGATGGATCGGGGGGAAGCGGCGGAAGCGAGGAAAGGGAGAGGGAGCGGAGCACCCTCTTCTCTTCCTCGCTCCACCCGCGGACCTGCTGCGCGGGTGCAGTCGTGTCGGCTGCGAGGCTCGTGTTCCGCGTGCCTGCAACAGTGAAGCTCGTGAGGACGAGCACCAGCGGAATGGGCCAGAGCATGAGGACCCCGCGCGTCGGTCGGTGACGAATTATTGCAGTTGGAGGTTGAAGACGACGCTGTCGCTCTTCTCTCCTGCCTCGATGGCGAAGGTTACCACCCACCAGCCGGGCATGCTGAACTTCATTCCCTCCACCAGGTACGACCCGTCCCCAAAGTTCCTGGTCACCTGGGGCTGCGTGGGCATTCCATGGCCGTGCGCGGGCATGGTTCCCTCGACGGAGATCGACGCATCCTTGACGGGGCCGCCGTCAGGTGTCTCGACCTTGAGCTTCCAGGAATGGAGCTTGTTCACCGGAACGGCCTCGGGATCACTGGTGTAGCCCACCTTGAAGCCTCCCCCCTTCGAAACCATGGTCTTTCCGAAGCCGGCCTCAGCGGTCGGCTTCTCCTTGCCGCTCGCGGAACGCTTGGCCATGTCGCCCCCGCAGTGAGCACAGTTGCATTCTTTGCTGCACTGGCAGTCGCCTTTGTCGTCCGCCCTGCAGGCGCAGGTACCCTTGCCCGTCTTGCAGTGCTCGCAGCCGCAGTCCTTGCCGCACTTGCAGCCGCTTCCGTCTGCCCTGCAATCGCAGCCTTTTCCCCCCGCTTTGCATTGACATTGCCCCTTGCCGGTCTTGCAGTGCTCGCATGAGCAGCTCTTCCCGCACTGGCAACCCTTCTTGCCCGCCTTGCCTTCCTTGCACCGGCATTCGCCCTTGCCATGGGCGCAGTGTGCGAATCGACACCCCTGGGAGCAGTCGCACTTTGCCGCGGAGTTGTCTGCTCGGACCGTAGGTGCCCATCCCATGATCCCAACGAAAAACATTGCTAGAACAAGTACACCGATCTTCTTGAACACGACGAATCTCCTCTGCGGTTGTATAGGAGTTGGAAGAAAATTGCTTTCTGAGAGAAAACGAGGGAATCGATCTTGGACGACCAGGGGAAGGAGCCTTGGTTTTCAATGCCCTCGGTTACGTTGTACGTGGATCTTGGTTGCTGTCAAGGCGTTTCAGCGGACTCCTATCTCGGACAGAAGGCTCCGGCACTGTCAGAACGGCGTCGTGCACCCTGGTACCATTGACTCAGGGGATCACGGGGTGGCGGGCAGGGTCGACTCCCCACGGCGCGATGCGACATTCGCAGTTCTGGAAGGGGCCGCGCCGTGCTCCGCTGTCCCCGCCCGTCGTCCATCGGGCCTAAAGTCAACGCCATTGAGCCGCACCGTGCTCCGATGTCTCCGCCCGCCGCGCCCTGGCGCCCAAAGTCAATGCCATGAGGGGCGAGATTGCGGGACAGGCCCCCAAGGGACCTTCTTGGCGGATCAGGCCTTGTTAGGGAGGCGCTCCTGACGGACGGCCGGAGCGAGGGGCTCATACTCTGGGTCCTTGTGCAGCAGGACGGCACCCTGGCGCGCTGCGAAGGCGGCGATGACGGCGTCGGCCAGCGACACGCGGTGGCTGGCTTTGAAGCGGGCGGCCGTGAGCACCGTGGGCTCGTCAGCTTCCCAGAGAATGGCGGCTCGGAGCTGCTTGAGCAGCGCGTATCGCCGCTCGGCCTCCGCCTCGCCGCGTTCCTGCCGGGTGATGTAGACGGCCTCGAGTAATACCACCCACGGGATGAACACCTCCTCCTCCGCGAGGGCCTGCTCTACCCGGTCGGCGCCCGGCTCATCCTCGATCAGCGTGAGGATCGCCGAGGTGTCGAGCACGTAGCGGTCACCGCTCACGACTTCGGTCTTCCTTCCGGGCGGCGAGCAGTCGCTCGACGAGCTGTTCTCCCTTCCCGCACCCCCTCAGTTCCTGCACCGGGTCCCCGGCAAGGGGGATCACCTTGATGCTTTGGCCGTCGTCGAGCCAGACCAGCCGATCGCCCTCTTGAATGTGGTGGCGCTTCCGGATGGGCGCAGGAATCACCGTCTGTCCCCGCTTGGTAACGGAGGTCTGCACGACATCACCTCCTTTCTGGCTGTTATCTCAGCAAATTACAAGACGATTAGCAGAAATGCAAGTCGCCCTTTCGCAAGAGCGCTTTTTAGAGGCGGACGTCAGCTACTGGCGGAGGTGGGGCGCGCCATACCCGCTCGAACCGACGGGCGTAGCGCGAAATGCTCTTGCCGAGGTCCGGAGGACGCGGTACATCGCTCACCTGCGGCGTGCGGGAGGCTTTACCCCCCTGCCCAGCTTCCGCTCCGGAGGAGATTCCCCCCTGGGGCCAAGCGCCCGGCCGCGCCATTGCCGCCGGAG
>JACRCS010000067.1 GCA_016218905.1 Deltaproteobacteria bacterium | reverse complement strand
TCGAAGAGATGTGGGCGAGCGGAGACCGCCCGGAAGAAATCGTTGCCCGGAAGGGCTTGGCGCAGATCTCCGACGCTTCGGCGCTGGAAGCCGCCATCGACCAGATCCTCGCGGAGAATCCGAAGCAGGTGGAGGGCTACCGCGCGGGCAGGGTTCAGCTCCTCGGTTTCTTCGTCGGGCAGGTGATGAGGAAGACGGAGGGGAAGGCGAATCCCGCCCTCGTCAACGAACTCCTGACGAAGAAGCTGAAGGGGTAGCGGCGGCCAGAGCGCTCCCGAGTCTCCGGACTTCGGCCAGGAGCTCCGGACGGGCGCCGGCGTCCCCGCATGCGTGGACTCCGGCGGCCACGAGGATCGAAGGCCGAAAACCATAGCCGGCCAGCACCTTCTCGAGGCTTTGGGCCGTCCAGGCGTAGGCGTTCGGATCGGAGGCGGCCTGGGTGAGGATGAGGAGGGCGGGCCGCCCTTCCCGAACCCGAAGGGTCCGATCGGCCCGTTTGAAGCAGTACCACCGGTCCAGGTAGGACTTGAAGAGCCCGGAGGGGTACCCGTAGTAGATCGGCGCCGCGAGGGCGAGGGCGCCCGCCGTGGCCGTGGCGTCCAGCGCAGGGGTGAGTTCGTCGCGAGTGATGCAGGTCTCCGACTCCGCCCGGCACGTGCCGCACCCGAGACAGCCCCGAAAGCTCAGCTGCGCCAGCTCGAAGCGCGTCTGGCGCTCGGAAGACACCTCTGCCGCTCCCGCCAGGGCCTCTGCGAGGAGCCTCGCCGAGTTGCCGTCGCGCCTCCCGCTGGCGCAAACGCCGACGATCATTCCCGGGGTTGTGCTTTTAGCTCGGAGGACGCTGGGAAGCGCGCCTTCGCAGCGCAGTCGTGGCGATGCGAGTGGCGTATTTCTCGTACTCTCGGCAGCGTCGCTTCAGCTCGCCGAACGTGGAGTACCCCATCTTCCGCAGCGCGCTCAGAATCTCGGTCCTTGTCAGCATCGGAGCCTTCCTTGCCGTCGAGCGAAGGCCAAATCTCGCTCGTTAGCAAGCATGGATCGTGCCAGACGCGGAACCGCGAGAAAGCGCGGCGATCTGCCGACGGCGGGGGCCCGTCTGCTTCCGTTATGTGGTGATTTTTGCCCAAGGTGGGAAAATCCCCACCCGCTGCCCCTCCCGTCGCGGGGGGCCTCAGGCGGGCGGCTCGTCTAGCAGACCGAGCTTGTACCCCTTGTCCGCGGCTTGGGTGCGGTTCTTCACGTCGAGCTTCTCGAAGAGGCTCACGAGCTCCTTCTTGATCGTCTGCTCGGAGACACAGAGCTTCTCCGCGATGAGGGCGTTGTTGTCGCCGCTGACGAGGAGCTTGAGGACCTGCACTTCGCGTGGCGTGAGGCCGAAGCGCTTGACGTCGTGGGTCTGGCTGAACTTCTGATCGGCGAGGAAGGGTGAGTGGACGGCCTCGCCCTTGTGGACGGATTTGATGATCCGCACGAGCTCATCCAGATCCACATCCTTTGAGATATACCCGGCGATCCCGGCTCGAATCGCTTTGCCCACCTGCTCGGGCGTGTCGTAGAGCGAAAGGATCAGGACCTTTGCGGTCGGCACCCGTTCGTGAATCAGGTTGGTCGCGCTGACGCCGTCCAAGTGCGGCATCGAGACATCCATAAGGACGATGTCGGGCTCGTGTTTCTCCGCTAGGAGAACGGCTTCTTGTCCGTCCGAAGCGGCGGCCACCACTTTGATCTCGGGATCCAGATCGAGAACCTCGTGGAAGCACTGCCTTAAGAGCCGTTGATCTTCGGCGATGAGGACGCGAATGGGCATGAGACCCTCGGAAGCTCGTCTGGCGGAACACGACGCGTTCGAATAGCATACCGACGCGCGTTCGGCAAATCAACCGTGCGGCCACCTCCGGCCGCACGCCGTCGGCCGCTCTCCTATAAGTTCGAGGACCGATGAACGCAAGGCCCGGCTTCGAAAGTGCGCCCTACGCGGAGTTCGACTATCCCTTCGTCTCTTCGACGCCTCCCGGCGGCGGCACGTGGTGCGCCGGCGCCGCTGCGTTCCAGGTAGAGGAGGTGCCGCTCTACCCCTTCTGCGGAGAGGGAGAACACGCTGCCCTGAGGGTGGAGAAGGCAGGGCTCGCCACGCGGGACGTCGCCCTCCGGGTTGCGGGCCGCCTGAAGCTCCCCCCTTCGGCAGTGGGGTACGCCGGCATGAAGGACCGGGACGCTACCTCGATCCAGGGCTTTACGGTCACGGGCGTCACCGAGGAGCAGGCGCGGAGCGCCTTCGAGGCGGAAGGCTGCCGAGTCCTCTCCGCGAGCAGGCACCGCAATAAGCTGCGCCTCGGTCACCTGGTGGGAAATCGGTTCCGGGCCCTGCTGCGAGGTACCGACGCCGCGGCGGCGCGGGAGATCCTGGGCGAGCTCTCCGCTCGCGGCGCCCCCAACTATTTCGGCCCGCAGCGCTTCGGCGCCAAGGGGGACAATGCGTCCGCCGCCCTTCGCGTCCTCACGGGAGAAGCGCGGGCGAACCGCTGGAGGCGAGACCTGCTCGTCTCGGCGGCCCAGGCGTTCATCTTCAACGAGGTGTTGGCGCGCCGGGTGGAAGCGGGGACGCTGCGCCGGGCGCTGAGAGGGGATCTGCTCCGCCGGGCGGACTCCGGCGGCCTCTTCCTCTGCGAAGCCGAGGAGGCCGACCAGCCCCGCGTCGAGCGGCTCGAGGTGAGCGCGACCGGTCCGCTCCCGGGCAAGAAGATGATGAAGCCGGGGGGGCTTCCGGGCGAGCTCGAGGCCTGCGTGCTCTCCGACCTCGGGGTCTCGGAAGCCCTCTTCCAGCGGGAGCTCGGAACGCGCAGGGCGCTCGTCGTGCCCATCGACGGGGCTTCAGTCGAGGAGGCGCCGGAGGGAATCTGGGTCTCCTTCACCGCTCCCGCAGGCACCTTCGCCACCTCGGTGCTGCGGGAGCTCACAGGCGGAAACCTTCGCCGGGACTGATGGGAGGCTGAGAACTCGCACGCAGGCTGCTTTCCCTCACTTGGTCCCGGCTTTGTGGCACATGTAGCACTTCGCGTGGTCGGCCCGGAGGACCGGCCCCGGAGTGAAGTGGTCGTCCGGCATCGGCTCCGCCGTACGTCCCGGCAGGTGGCAGGAGGGGCAACGGGAGAACTCCCGCGGCGTCGCGTGGTCGGCATCACGCGGGAGCCGAGCGGTCTTCTCGGGAGGGGCCGCCCACAGGATCAGGAAGACCGCCGCGCAGATCGCCAAGAAGAGCAGGTGATACCATTTCCTCATCGTGCTCGCCTCAATCTTCCTGGTGCAGTTTCTTCCACTGGCGAGTGAGGCGCTCGACCTTCCGCATCACCTTGCCGTTGATCGTCCCCTCGGGGTACTCGCCGTAGCCGTTCTCCTCGCCGGCCGGCAGGCCCGTGAGGATCTCCAAGCCTTCGTCGATGCGCGAGATGGCGTAGATGTGGAAGCTCCCGCGCTCGACCGCCTCGACCACCTCGTCATCGAGCATGAGGTTCTGCACGTTGGACGCCGGGATGATGACGCCCTGCGTGCCGCTGAGGCCCTTCAGTTTGCAGGTCTTGTAGAAACCCTCGATCTTGAGATTAATGCCCCCGACAGACTGGATCTGTCCCATTTGATTCACCGATCCCGTGACGGCGATGTCCTGGCGGATCGGGACCTCGGCGAGGGCGGAGACGAGGGCGAAGAGCTCCGCGGAGGACGCGCTGTCGCCCTCGACGCCCCCGTAGGATTGTTCGAAGCAGAGGGTCGCGGCGAAGGAGATGGGGAAACGCTGGGCGTACCTCGAGCCGAAGAAGCCCTGGAGGATCAGCACGCCCTTGTTGTGGATCCGGCCCCCCATCTCGGCTTCGCGCTCGACGTTGATCACGCCCTCCTTACCGAGGAAGACCTTGGCGGTCACGCGGCAGGGCTTGCCGAAGGCGTAGTCTCCCAGGTCGAAGACCGAGAGGCCGTTGGCCTGACCGACGGCGGAGCCCTCCGTGTCGATGAGCACCGTCCCTTCGGCGATGAGCCGGCCGATGTACTCCTCCAGCTCGTTGTTTCGGCAGATCTTCTCCTGGACCGCCTTGACGACGTGGGGGGCGCGGACGACCTCTGCACCTTCCTGCTTCGCCCAGATGTGGGCTTCCCGGACGAGGTCGCCGAGGTCCATCGAGTGGGTGACGATCCGTCGCTGATGCTCGGCGTTGCGGAGGCCCTCCTCCACGAGCTTCGCCACCGCGTCGCGGTGGAGGGGCAGGAGACCTTCGCTCGCGCAAACTTTGGCGGCGAGGTAGGCGTACTCGAGGCGGGTCTGATCGTCGAGCTCCACGTCTTCGGAGAGCTCCGCCTTGACCTTGAAGAGCTTCGCGAAGTCGTCGTCGTGCTGTTGGAGGACGTAGTAGATCCAGGGGGTTCCGAGAAGGATGACCTTGACTTCCGCCGGGAAGGGCTCCGGTCGTAGGCCGGCGGTGGAGATGAGCCGGAAGGCTTCGCCCGGCTCCTCGATCTTGATCTCCCGATCCTTCAACACGCGCTTGAGCGCGTCGTAGGCGAGGGGATTCAGGAGGAGGTCGCGCGCTTCCAGCACGAGGTAGCCGCCGTTGGCTCGGTGCAGGGCGCCTGCCTTGACGAGCGTGAAGTCCGTGACCAGCGCGCCATATTGGACGCGATGTTCGACCCGCCCGACGAGGTTCTGGCAGGTAGGGTTCGATTCGAAGACGACCGGTGCGCAGACCGCGTCCTTGTTGTTCACGAGGACGTTCACCTGGTACCGTAGCGTCCGCTGCTCCTTCCCGAGCACCGGGGGCGCCAAACCGGGCAGCGCGAGCCGCGGAGGCTCCGAGCGGAACTCTTCAAGGTTGGCGACGACGTCTCGCTCCACCGCGTCCAGGTGCTCCAGTACCCGGGGCTGGTCCTGATAGCTCTGTCGCAGGGCGTCGAGCTCGTGGCCGATGGCGGAGGTCGTGATGCGCCGTTCGAGCTCCTTGAGCTCCGCTCTCGTCTCCCGTTCGATGTCCTTGATGGCGTGGATCGTGCCGCGAAGCTTCTCCTGGAGGAGTTCACGGGAACCCCGATGGGACTGCTGCTCCTCCGGCGGAAGGCGCTCGAACTCCTCCTGGCTGACCGGCGCCCCGCCCCGCGTGAGGACCAGCGTGAGGCCTTCCGCGCTCCGCTGGACCAGGTACCCATGGGCGTTCGAGGTACCTTCGAGCTGCTTGAGAACGGCGCCCTTTCGCTCCTGCGCCCCCTTGAGGAGGAAGGCCTTCTCCTTCTCGTAAGCTTCGCCGGACAAAGCCTTCGGGATCTCGGTCAGGATCGCCTGGATGACCGCCTGCATCCCGGTCCGGAGCAGCTCCCCGGTGCCGGCCGGGAGCGAGACGGCGATGGGCCGGTCGGGATTGTCGAAGTCGAACAGGTACACGAGGTCCGGCGGCGGCGGCCTGCAGGCGGCCGTTTGGGCTAGGACCGCCATGGTGGTCGACTGCCTGCCCGCGCCGGGGGGGCCGACGACGAAGAGGTTATAGCCGCGGCTCTCCATTCCGAGGCCGAACTCCAGGGCGCGCAGCGCCCGCGCCTGCCCGATGGGGCGGTCGAGGGGCGGCAGCTCGGCGGTCGTTTCAAAAGCAAAGAGCTCGGGATCGACGCGCTTTCGCAGCGCTTCAGCCCGAAGGGAGATCACCATCGGTTCTCCTGGAGGGTGCCGACCCGGCGGCTAGCCGAGGCGGGTGGAGTGCTCGAGGCTTGCGACCTCGGCTTCCAGCCGGTCCCTCTCCTCGTCGGAGAGGTGCTCGGCCTGCAGCCGGCGTTTGAGGCCTAGGAGCCGCATCTCTTCACGGTACTCGGCGCAGGTGTACTTCGTGCGGTCTGGAGCGTCCATCGGTCCTCGAGCTTAGACGGATTGTCGCCGCGCCTCAAGCACAACCGGGCCCGAGAGCGGCGCGGCTCCTGCTTCTGGTCTCCCGTAGGCGGATTTGATACCCTCGGCTGCCTGCTCCTCTCTTCCGGGAGGTAGTCCGAGATGCTCCGAAGACGAAAACAGCCCCCGCCGGAGCGGGAGGAGCCGCTCGAGCTCGCGATCGACCCCGGCGTCCTGGAAGTCCTCGGCCGCCTGGAGGCTACCGGCGTGCAGCTCAGCGTCAGGCCCAAGGGCGCCGCGGAGGGCTACACGAGCTCGGTCGTCGGCCGGGGCCGCGACGGGTTCTTCATCGATACGCTGTCGCCGCCCGAAGGCGACGCTCGGCTCCGCGTGGGAGGCGTCGTAGAGATCGAGACCCTCTTCCAGGGGTACATCTACCGCTTCGAGACGGCCGTCCTCGGAAAGGTCCGCTTCGTCGATGACCTCCCTGCTTTCAAGCTCTCCTACCCGGAGTGGCTGCGCGGCGAGCGGCGCCGTCGAACCCCCCGCGTGGAGACCCGCGGCGACGCCTCCCTCTCCTTCCTGCGGCCCTTTCCTTGCGACGCTCCGGTCGTCAACCTGAGCGAGGGAGGGCTCGCGTTCGAGTACGGGGCGGAGCTCGGGCGGCTCCGGAAGGGCACCCTCCTTCGAGACGTGCTCCTGGAGCTCGGGGTGAAGCCGGTGGTGAACGTGCAGGGCAGGGTGGTCGCCGTCAACGTCGCCGAGCTGGGAGGCATCGGGCTGCCGAGGAGGTTTCGCATCAGCCTCGCCTTTCAGGGGCTCGTGCCCAGTCGCGCGCTCGAGGTGATCCAGGAGTACCTCGCCGAAAAGGGAACGGAAGGTGTGCTCGCGTGAGCCCTCGGGCGGCAGGGTGGTGGTCTCGGGGCTGGAGCTCAGGCCGGGCGAGGATCCCGCCCGCCTCCTCGACCGCGCGCTCGACAGACTGGGACTCGCCGGCGCCGGGGTTCGCCGCTGGTCGCTCCTGCGCCGCTCCCTCGACGCCCGAGGCGCCCGGCAGCCCCGTTGGATCTGCACGGTCGGGCTGGAGCTCTCGGAACCGGGCCTGCTCCAGGGCGCATCGGCGGCGATGCCCTGGGACGAGGTCCGCTGGACGCTTCGCAGACCCACGGCCCTCGACCCGGGCGAAGCCGCCCGCCCCATCGTCGGAGGCGCGGGCCCCGCGGGTCTTTTCGCCGCGCTGCGGCTCTGCGCGTACGGGTTCCGGCCGATCCTCTTCGAGCGGGGCGCGGAGCTGGACGAGCGCGTCCGCGACGTGGCGCGCTACTGGAAGCGGGGGGAGCTCGACCCCGAGAGCAACGTCCAGTTCGGAGAAGGCGGGGCGGGTACCTTCTCCGACGGAAAGCTCACCTACCGCGGCAAGGATTTTCGGAAAGGGTGGGTCCTCGAGCAGCTCGTGGCGGTCGGCGCGCCGCCTGAGACTCTCTTCGATTCCCGGGCCCATCTCGGCACGGATCGCCTCCGAGGCATCCTGCGACGCCTGCGCGCCGTCCTGGGCAAGGCCGGCGCGACGTTTCGCTTCCGCACGCGCGTGGAACGGCTCTGCATCCGGGACGGCCGGGCATGCGGCGTAGAGCTCGAGGAGGGGCCGGTCGCGGGGCCCGCGATCTTCCTGGCGGCGGGCCACAGCGCGAGGGACCTCCTTCGGAGCCTCGCGGCGCAGGGGGTCGAGCTCGAACCGAAGGGGTTCGCGGTCGGCCTTCGGGTGGAGGTCGGACAGCGTCAGGTGGACGAGTGCCAGTACGGCCACTGGGCGGGCTCCCCGCACCTCTCGGCGGCGGAGTTCACGGTGAAGGCCAGGGCGGCGTCCGGCCGTGACGTGTACTCCTTCTGCATGTGCCCGGGGGGAGTGGTCATCCCGGCGGGGAGCGAACCCGGGGGGCTCGTGATCAACGGCATGAGCGCCGCGGGCCGCACGGGCGGCTGGGCGAACGCGGCCCTCGTCGTGCCCTGCTCCCCCGAAGACTATGGGGGAGGTCCCCTGGGCGGCTTCCGGTTCCAGGAGGAGCTCGAGCGGTACGCCGCCCGGCTCGGCGGCGAGCGGGGAGTGCCTGCCCAGCGGGTGAGCGACTTCCTCGCGGGCCGGGCGAGCCGCACGCTTCCTCCATCGAGCTGCCCGTGGCCCCTCGTCTCCGCGCCCCTCGAGAGCTGCCTGCCGCCCTTCGTCGGCCGCGCCCTCCGATAAGGCCTGCCCGAGCTCGTTTCGAAGCTCGGGCCCCTCGGCGAGGGGACCTTGCTCGGGGTCGAGTCGCGGACCTCCAGTCCCGTCCGCGTCCCGCGCGGCGAGGGGATGGAGAGCACGGACCTTCCGGGGCTCTATCCCATCGGAGAAGGTGCGGGTTACGCGGGAGGGATCGTCAGCGCCGCCGTGGACGGAGCGCGGGCGGCCGACGCCTACGCCGAGCGCCTGGGCGGCGGTCCCGTCCGGTGCCGGCAGTAGCGCCGGATACCCAAAGAAGAGGACCGAGTGGCTCCTCGGACGCGCCTTTGGGTCTCGCCAGCCTATGGTAGAATGTCGGCGTGGTCTTTCGAGCCTCGCAGGCCTGCCGTACGCTGCCGAAGAGCAGCGGCGGCCCCTTGCGTTTGTCAGGACCCTCAGGAGTCACGAACCAATGCCGACGCAAAGCGCACTAGATTCACCTGAAACCGCGGTCGCAGAGGCCGTTCTGCCGCCCGACCAAGTCGAGCACCCCGACGAGCTCGAACATCCGGACGAAGAGATCGAAGAGCCGACCCCGGAGCTCGAGGAGATCGACGGGCAGGAGAAGCCCGGCCTCTTCTCCGACGGCTACTTCGCCCAGGAAGACCTGGCTCCGCTACCGACGGCGAGCCTCGTCGAGAGCGGTCCGCTCCAACAGTATATGGCCGAAATCTCACGCTACCCACTGCTCGCCCACGACGAGGAGCTCCGGCTCGCGCGAAAGTACCGCGAACACGGGGATCTGAGGGCGGCGTACACGCTCGTAGTCGCGAACCTGCGGCTGGTCGTCAAGATCGCGTATGAGTTCCGCAGGAACTTCGCGAACATCATGGATCTAATCCAGGAGGGCAACATCGGCCTGATGAGGGCCGTGGAGAAGTTCGACCCCTACCGGGGGGTGAAGCTCTCCTCGTACGCCGCATGGTGGATCCGGGCGTACATCATCCGCTACGTCCTCAATAACTGGTCACTGGTCAAGATCGGTACCACCCAGAACCAACGGCGTCTCTTCTTCAACATGAAGAAGGCCAAGGAAGAGCTCGAGGCGATGGGCTTTCGACCCGAACCCCGGCTGCTCGCCTCGCGCCTCCAGGTCCGCGAGGACGAGGTCGTCGAGATGCAGAAGCGCTTGGCGGGCTCCGACATCTCGCTCGACGCGCCCCTCGATCAGGACTCCGAGTCCTCCCGGCTCGACTTTGTGGCCGCGGATCAGCCGCACGCGAGCGACCGCCTCGCCGACAGGGAGTACCGGACGCTCCTGCGGTCGAAGCTGGAGGAGTTTCGGGGCCTGCTGAACGAGCGGGATCGGGTCATCTTCGACCGCCGCCTCCTCACCGACGAACCCGTGACGCTGCGGGAGCTCGGGGGAGAGTTCGGAGTCTCCCGGGAGCGGATCCGACAGCTCGAGGCGGACCTCAAGAAGAGGCTCCGGCACCACCTCGAAGGGGTCACGGGTCTGGAGGATCGCACTGTCTGAGCAGGCCTGGGGCGCCGAGCCCGGGGAGATCCTGACTGTCAGCGAGCTCCTCGGGCGGGCGCGCGTGCTGCTGGAGACCGCGCTCGCCTGGGTCTGGGTCGAGGGGGAGATCGGGAACCTCCGGACGGCGGCCTCGGGCCACGCGTACTTCACCCTGGGGGACCGCCGGGGGCAGGTTCGGGCGGTCTGCTTCCGTTCGGTACTGCGGCTCCTCGCCTTCCGCCCGGCGGACGGGGAGCGCGTGCTCGCCCGGGGAAGGCTCACGGTCTACGAGGAGCGGGGGGATCTCCAACTCGTGGTGGAGGACTGCGAGCCCATCGGTTCGGGCCTCCAGCGCCTCGAGCTCGAGCGGCGAAAGAGGCGGCTCGCGGCTGAAGGGCTCTTCCGGGAGGAGCGGAAGCGGCCCCTTCCCGAGCTGCCTCGGGCGATCGGAGTCGTGACCTCGTCCGCGGGCGCGGCCCTCGGCGACATCCTGAAGGTGCTCGGCCGGCGCGCGCCCGGCGTCTCGGTGTACCTGGCGCCGGCGCGGGTCCAGGGCCGGAGCGCGCCCCAAGAGCTCAAGGAGGCGCTCGCCCTGGCGGCAGGCTTTCCGCCCGTCGACGTCGTCATCCTCGGCCGGGGTGGCGGAAGCAGCGAAGACCTCTCGGCCTTCGACGACGAGGGTCTCGTCCGCGCGATCGCCTCCTGCCCCGTCCCGGTGATCTCCGCGGTCGGCCACGAGATGGACGTCACCCTCTCCGACCTCGCGGCGGATGCGAGGGCGCCGACGCCTTCCGCCGCCGCCGAGATGGCGGTACGGGAGTGGGGGCACTGGGTCGGGCGCGTCTCGCGCGCGGAGGCCGCCCTCAGCGCGGCGCTCGCGCGGCGGCTAGAGCGGTCGCGGCGCCGACTGGAGCGGGCAGAGGCGGCGTTGCGCTCGCCCGCCGGCCTGGTGGCGCGCTTCCGCCTGACCGTGGACCGGCGGCTCGAGGCCTGCGCCGCGTGCGTGGGTCCGAAGATCCGGCGAGCGCTCGCCCGCACCGCCGAGCTCGAGCGTCGGACGGCGGTGCACGACCCGGCGAGGCGGCTGGCCCGGGTCGCCAGGAGGTTGGCCGACGCGGAGGCACGGCTCTCGCGCAGCCCGGAGATCCTCTTTCACGCCCGCAGGAGCGGCCTCGCGTCCCTCGAGGCGCGGCTCTCGGCGCTGAACCCCCTGGGCGTCCTGGCGAGGGGCTACTCCCTCGTGACGCGCGACGGACGCGTGGTCAGGGATGCCGCGGCGTGCGCGCCCGGCGACGCGCTGAACGTGCGCCTCGCGCGGGGCGAGCTCGAGTGCCTCGTGTCGCTCGTCCGCCCAGCTCCGGATCCACTCCGTGGATGACGCCGCGAGGACGGCGCCGGGCTCCTGCGTCCGGACGCTCGTCATCGATGACGATCCCTCGATCGTGCGCTTCCTCGAGCTCTACCTCGGCGCCAACGGGTTCGCGATCCACGCGGCCCTGACGGGCCAAGAGGGCCTCGCCCTGGCCGAGCGGCTCGTGCCCGACGTCATCCTGCTCGACTACGCCATGCCCCACCTCGCGGGGAAGGAGGTCCTGAGGCGCCTCCGGGAGAACGAGCGTACGGTGGGCATCCCCGTGGTCGTCCTGACCGCCCGTTTCGGGGACACGATCAAGGGAGCGGAGCTCGGGGTCGATGACTACATCTCCATG